>DASQHV010000386.1:0-1527 GCA_035631915.1 Candidatus Acidiferrales bacterium
GTCGGCACCGGCGACAAGAACTACATCGGCTCCGGCGTCGAGACCATCGAGGGGATCCGCCTGATCAAGCAGGCGCTGCCCGCCTGCAAAACGATTCTCGGCATCTCGAACGTGTCATTCGGTCTGCCCGAAGCGGGACGCGAAGTGCTGAACGCTGTGATGCTCTATCATTGCGTGCAGGCCGGACTCGACCTTGCGATCGTCAATTCGGAAAAGCTGCACCGCTACCCGACCATCCCGGAAGAGGAGCGTCGGCTTGCCGAGGATTTGATCTGGTGGCGCGGCGACGATCCGATTGCCGCTTTCGCCGCTTACTTCCGCGCGCGCCCGCGCACGATCACCCCCGAAGACCGCAAGTCGATGCCGCTAGACGACCGCCTTGCACGCTACATCCTGGAAGGCTCGAAGGACGGCCTTCGCGAAGACCTGGACGAGGCGCTCACGACGCGCGGCCCGCTCGAAATCATCAACGGCCCGTTGATGAAGGGGATGGACGAAGTCGGGCGCCTGTTCAACGCCAACGAGATGATCGTAGCCGAGGTGCTGCAATCGGCCGAAGCGATGAAGGCGGCGGTCGCGCACCTGGAGCCGCACATGGAGAAGTCCGAGTCGGCGACCAAGGGCAAGATTATTCTCGCCACCGTCAAGGGCGACGTTCACGACATCGGCAAAAACCTGGTCGAGATAATCCTCGGGAACAACGGCTACCGCGTCGTCAACCTCGGCATCAAGGTGCCGCCCGAGGAACTGATCAAGGCGTTCCGCGAACACGCGCCCGACGCGATCGGCCTGTCTGGGCTGCTGGTGAAGTCGGCGCAGATGATGGTCGCGACGGCGCAGGACCTGAAGACCGCCGGCATCGATTGCCCCATCCTTGTCGGGGGCGCGGCGCTCTCGAACCGCTTCACCCGGATGAAGATCGCGCCCGAGTATCCGGGTCTGGTCGCCTACGCCAACGACGCGATGAACGGTCTCGACCTGGCCAATCAGATCATGGACTTCGAGCGCCGCGAATCGCTGAAGCACGTGCTGGCCGAGCAATCGAAGAAGATGCTCGACGCTGCGCCCAAGGTTGTCGACGCGACGATCGAAGCGCCGCCGCGTACTTCAGCGGTGCGCCGCGATGTCGAGATTCCGCGCCCTCCCGACTTGAAGACCCACGTGATCCGCGGCTATGACCTCGGCGAAATCTTCGGGTACATCAATCCCAAGACGCTCTACACCAAGCACCTCGGCTTCCAGAATTTCACCGAGGCGCTCGCATCCGGCGACGCCAAGGCGGTCGAACTGCGCGCGCGCGTTGAGGAAGTCGAGCACCTGATGCTCGCGCGCAAGGACATCGCCGCAAACGCGATCTTCAAGTTCTTTCCCGCGCAGTCCGACGGCGACCGCACCGTGACGCTGTATTCGCCCGACGGCAAGACTGTGCTCGAGTCGTTCACCTTCGGCCGCCAATCTGATGCGCCGTACCTCTGCCTGGCCGACTATGTCGCGCCGCGCAGCACCGGCCGCATCGACTATCTGTGC
>DASQHV010000387.1:0-11432 GCA_035631915.1 Candidatus Acidiferrales bacterium
TCCGCTTTGGCTTCAGGAGCCGGTGTCGCGGCAGGAGCGGCGCCGGCGGCAAGCTTCGCGCCGCAACCGTCGCAGTAGTCGAGTCCGTCCATGTTTTCGTAGCCGCATTCACCGCATTTGATCATTTTCTGAGCCCTCGCCGGTCGTCATGGAGCGTCGTTGTCCGGCATTTTTTCAAATTCAACGTCTATATCGAATCGCTAACTTAATCGGGTTTCTGGAAATCCTTCAACGCCTCGGGATCGAGCATCTGGGTCTTGCGCACGACGGCCTGCGCCTGCAGCAGCGTGGTCTTGGCGGCCTTGGTCTGCAGGGTCTGGGTCTTTTTGACCTGCTCGATCAGGCCCGCGAGCGCCTGCGTGGCCTTGGTGTTGCCCATCCGCTGCGTGCCCTGCAGCGCGTTGCCGAGCAGCCGCGTTGCCCGATCGACGTTGCCGAGTTTGAGTTCCTCTTCGGCCTTGGCCTGCAACTTGGCGATCGACACCTGGTCAACCAGGTTCATCACGCGGCCGTTGCGCTTGCTGGTGAGCGTGCGATCGAGCGTGTACTCGACGGCCAGGTCGCAGGACTTCGTGGACTCACCGGCGCCCGGAGTCTCGTAGTGAAAATTGCTCTGCAGAATTCGCACCTGCCCCGGCTTGCGCGGCGGCAGCACCAGCGTCAGCAGCACGGAGCCGGGCACGCCGGCCTGCAGGTCGCCGATCTCGTACGCGATTTTGCGATCTTCGCCGACCAGCGGCGCGCCGAGCAGGAAAATTTCCGGCGACGCGCGAAACGCCTCGCGCACCTGCACGCCCTGCGACAGCGTCACATCGATGCGTCCGTTGCGCAGCGAGACCGAGCGCAGGCCCTGCAATTCGTCTTCGAAGATGTTGGGAATCTCGGCCGGGTCGCCGATGAAATGATACTTGCCGTTGGAATCCTGCGACAGGCGCTGCAACAACTTCTCGTTGAACTCGACGCCGACGCCCATCGTCGAGAACGAAATCTGATCGCGATTTTTCTCGACCAGGTCGATGCAGGCGGTCTCTTCGTAGGTTTGACCGTCGGTGAGCACCAGTACGCGGTTCAGGCGGTCGGGACTGAGATTTTTCTTGACCTCGTCGATCGCCGCGCGCATCCCCAGCGCCATCTGGGTGCCGCCGCCGATTTCGAGCAGGTCGATGTCGTCGATCGCACGCCCGACGGCGCCCTTGTCGCGCGCCGCCTCCGGCGTGATCATCACCTTGGCTTTGTCGGCAAAGGCGACGATCGAAACCTTGTCCTCGTCGGAAAGGTTGTCGGCCAGGAACTTTACCGCCTCGACCACGAATTCCAGGCGCCGCTCGTCGTACATTGAGCCCGAACGGTCGATCACGACGCCCAGGTTGAGCGGTACACGGCCGCCGCCGGCACCCCGGGCCACCGCCTCGAGCAACACATAAAGAACGAAGTTTTCCGCGCTGGACAGCACATGATCGCTGCTGGCCAGCGCATCGAAGCTAAGCGGATCGGCCATTTGGTCAAATCTCCCGAACGCTAATTGTAGGTTCAAGCTGCGAGGCTTGGCAACCGAACAATTAAACTACGCATAGACTACGAAAGCGGTACGGCGTAATCCAACCCCCTTTGCGCGGTGCTGGATGCCATGCCCAAAAGAGCGTAAGTAAGACTCCGTTATGGACCTACGAGCAAAGTGTGCAATCGCCGGGCTCGGACAGACCCGGATGGGCAAGAACTTCGACCATCCCGGACCGATCGGCTTCGCGGCGGAGGCGGTCAACCTCGCGCTTGAGGATGCGGGCCTGAAGCGCACCGACCTGGACGGCCTGCTGGTGAATCCGGGGCTGACCTGGGGCGACAACGCGATGGCTTCGTTCTCGCTGCAGCAGGCGATGGGGCTGCACAACCTGCGCCTGACCGCGACGATGAACCTTGGCGGCGCGACGGCGGCCGCAATGATCATGCATGCGGCGCAATCGATAGCGGCCGGGATGGCCGACACCGTCGCGTGCGTCTTCTCCGACGCTCCGCTGCGTCCGCCCGCACCCGACAAGAGCAAGGGCGCCGGATCTGCGGCCGCGTACGGATTTGCCCGCGGCATGAATGCGCACTACGGACTGTTCGGCGTCAACGCGCACTATGCGTTCGTCGCGCAGCGCCATATGCATCGCTACGGCACCACGCAGGACCATCTCGGCGCCGTCGCAGTGGCCGAGCGCCAATGGGCGAACCTGAATCCCGAGGCGCAGTTCTTCGATTCGCCGATGACGATGGCGGACTATCACGCGTCGCGATGGGTGGTTGAGCCGTTCCACCTATACGACTGTTGCCTGGTCTCGAACGGCGGCCTGGCGGTGATCGTCACGTCGGCCGAGCGCGCGAAGAATCTGAAGCGTCCGCCCGTCTATATATTGGGAATGGGGCAGGGTCATCCCGGCGGCGACCCGATGGAAACGCTGGTGTCGGGCGCGCCGATCGCGAAGGAGACCGCCTTCAAGATGGCCGGAATCAGCCTGTCCGACGTCGACTTTTGCGAGATCTACGACTGCTACACCTTCACCGTCCTGGTCACGCTGGAAGATTACGGTTTCTGCAAAAAGGGCGAAGGCGGCGCGTACCTCTCGGGCGGGACGATCGCGCCAGGCGGTGCGATGCCGGTGAATACGGGCGGCGGCCAGCTAAGCTCGTTCTATATGTGGGGGATGACGCCGGTGAGCGAGGGAATCGTGCAGATTCGGGGCGACGGAGGGCGGCGGCAGGTGCCAAAACACGAGGTTGGACTCGTCTCGGGCAACGGCGGTATCCTGTCCACTCACTCGACGTTGGTCCTTGGCTCGCATCCTTAGGCCAACGGCGGCACAGTTTGCCGCTACTGTCTGCCCTTTTCCAATCTTCAAATCATCTGGGTAATATTCGAGTCGAATTGCAATGCCAGAACTAAGCAAGCCCATTCCTGCCGTCACCCCTGATATGAAAGAATTCTATGCGGGGACGAGGGAGGGCAGGCTGATGGTCCAGAAGTGCGCCGACTGCGGGACGCTGCGGTTTCCGGCTTACGAAATCTGCTCGAAGTGCGACTCGACGCGGGCGAAGTGGGTGCCGGTGAGCGGTCGCGGCGAGGTCTTCAGCTTCAATATCATGCACCAGGTTTATCATCCGGCGTTCGCGGCCGAGGTGCCGTATGCGGTGGTGGTGGTCGAGCTCGAAGAGGGCTGCAAAATCACCTCGAACCTGCTCGGCGTCAAGCCGCACGACATCAAGTGCGGGATGCCGGTCGAGGTGGTGTTCGAGAAGCTCAGCGATGAAGTGACGCTGCCGAAATTCCGGCTCCGCGGCGCAAGTTAAAAGCGCCGGGCGCCGATCCCAAAGAAGCAACTGCGGACGAAAGCAAAATAATGTTGTCGCTCGACAAAAAATACTTCCAGCGGCTCGTCGAGAGTTCGCCGGATATCATTATCGCCGTCGACAAGGACGGCATCATCAACTTTTACAACGACGGCGCGCGGAACAACCTCGGCTACAGCTCGGAGGAGATCATCGGCCAGCCCTGCACGCGCATCTACCCCACGCTGGAGGAAGCGCGGCGGGTGATGAAGGCGATGCGCGAGTCGCGCGACGGCGGGCGCATCGCGATGTTCGAGACGCTGTTCCGCGACAAGGCCGGCGAGCTGATCCCGGTGATGATCACGGGCTCGATAATCCACGACGACGAGGGCAAGGAAGCCGGCTCGATCGGCTTCGCGCGCGACATCCGGCGCATGCTGCACAATCAGCAGTTGGCGACGGCCGGCGAAATCGCGGTCAGCCTCGCGCATGAGATCAACAATCCGCTCGAGTCGATCATCAACAACCTGGAACTGCTGTCGCGCAGCGTCGAAGAGCATCTGAGCGACGCGGAGAAAGTGGTCGAGAACGAACGCGTCGATTCGATTCGCAATTCAATCGAGCGGGTGCAGGCGATCGTCCGCCGGCTAGACGAGATGACGCGCAAGGGCGTTTACGAAACGCGCGACTACCTGGCGGGCAAGCGGATGGCCGACTTGGCGCCGCGCGAAAAGGAAACGCCGCCCGCGCATCCGCACGAAGCCGCGCGCAGTTCCGAGAACTGGCCGCTGGAGGGGATGTCGGTGCTGGTGCTCGACGACGACACGGCGGTGGTGAATTCGCTGGCCGAGGTTCTGCGCGCCGAGCGCTGCATCGTGAACTGCGCGACGCGGCCGTCGGCGGCATTCGGCATCCTGCGCAACGTGAAGGTGGACGCGGTGATCTCGGACGTCGTGATGCCGGAGATGGACGGCTACGATTTCTACATCAAGGTGAAGGAAGAGATGCCGTCGCTGCCGGTGATCCTGATGACGGCGTACTACTACGACAAGGATCACATTCTGAAGCGCTCGCGGCTGCGGGGGCTGGAAGGCGCGCTGTTCAAGAAGCCGGTCAATCCGGGCAAGCTGCGCGCGATGCTGCTGCAGCTGAGGCAGAAGGCGTCGCAAGCGAAGGCGGACGCCAAGGCCGCGGCAGCAAGCGCGAAAGCGGCCGCGGCAGCCGCGGCGCCGGAGCCGGCCAAGACTGCGACCCACTCCTGACCGCGTGGCGGCGAGCCGTCACATCCGCGCGCAGAGCTTGAAGGCAAAGAATCCACCGCGGCCGAAGCGAAAAAGAGCGGCCGCGCGCAGGCGCGCCGTTAAGTTGATGCCGGCGCGGCCGTTTCCGATCATCGAGCACGACCCGGCGCCGCTTGCGATCATCGAGCCGCGGCGCCTCCACAAATCGATCAACGCGCCGAAGCATTGCGTGTTGTGCTTTTTCCAGGACGTGATCGACGAGCTGGTGCGCAACGGCGCGCGCGAGATTCACGCGGCGAACTGGGAAACCGGGCGGCATCCGGTTTACGAACTTGACTTCAACGGACGCAGGCTGGCGGTGGTTCATCCCCGAATCGGCGCGCCGATGTCGGCGGCGATGCTGGAGCTGATGATCGCGCTGGGCTCGCGCAAGTTCGTCGCGTGCGGCGGCGCCGGAGTGCTTGATTCGAAGATCGCGGTCGGACACATCGTCGTGCCGAGCGCCGCGATTCGCGACGAGGGAACCTCGTACCACTACATTCCCGCGTCGCGCGAAATCGCGCCGCATCCGCGGGCGCTCGCCGCGATCGAAAAAACCCTCAAGCGCAACGGCCAGGAGTACATCGTCGCCAAGACCTGGACCACCGACGCGATCTACCGCGAGACGCGCGCACGGCTTAACGCGCGCCGTTGCGAGGGATGCCTGACGGTAGAGATGGAGGCGGCGGCGTTCTTCGCGGTCGCGCAATTCCGCGGCGTGCAGTTCGGGCAGATTCTCTACGGCGGCGACGATCTGAGCGGCAAGTGGGACCATCGCGGCTGGAATCGGCACCAGGTTCGCGATCGGCTGTTCACGCTCGCCGCCGAAGCGTGCCTCGCGATGTAGGGTTGGAAGCGCGCCGCGCTCGCGGCGCGTTCAGTTCGCCAGCGTGATGCCGAACGGACCGCTGGCCGCGGCGCCACCGCCGCTCTCGGTCGCAACTGACGCCACGAAGCACATTATCGAGGGATTGTTCGGACAGTTCGCGTTGAGCGCGAACTCGCTGACGGTGCCGGCGCCCTGGTTGGTGACGTAAACGAACTTGTTCTGCGGGTCGACCACCAGGTCCGTCGGTTGACTCAGATTTCCGGCGCCGAAGGCGACCGGCTGCGCGGGAAAGCCGGGACTCTGCAAGAAAAATTCCCAGACCGTCGCGGTGCCTTGATTGGCGGTGAAGATTAGCTCACCGATTCCGGTCACGTTGCCGATGGCGATACCGAGCGGCGCGTTGGCGGTCGACGCCGAGGGCACCACAGAACCGAACGTCAGCTGTCCGAACGTCGGCTGCCCGATAGTGGTGTTGATCGCAAACACGGAGATCAGGCCCGATGTGAGATCAGTGACGTAGAGAAACGTGCCCGCGGGATCGATCGCGATGAACCCGGGATTGCCGGCGCTGACGCCCAGGCTCAGCTGTGCGGGACCGTTCTGGCTGAGCGCGCCGGTCGACGTGTTTATCGCGTAGGAGTACATCAGGCCGGCGGTGTTGTCGGCGACGTACAGAAACGAGCCGGTCGAATTGATCGCGATTCCGAACGGACTGAACAGTCCGCTAACCTTGCCCGCGTTGGTTAGCTGTCCGGTGCTGGTGTTGATCGTGTAGCTGGTGATCGTGCCGTTGCGCGAGCCGGTGACGAACAACAGCGTGCCGGCGGGGTTGATCACCATTTCGTCGGGTCCGCTCTTGCTGCCGTTGCCGACCGAGGCGGGCGAAAGCGGAGTCAGGGCGCCGGTGCTCTGGTTGAGCGCGAACTCATAGATGTTGTCGTCGGCGACGTTTGCCGCATAGAGGAACCCGCCCGCGACGGCGGCCACGACTCCCTTGGGGCCCTTCTTGGCGCCGGCCGACGTCGTGCCGGTGCGCTTCAGCGCTCCGGTCGTGGTGTTGCGCGTGAACGAGGAGAGCGTGCCGGCATTGAAGTTGGTCACGAACGCCAGCGCGCCGGTTCCGGGCGTCGGGCTGCCGGTGGCGTTTCCTGAACTGGAGCTGCCGACCTCGGGAAAAAGTCCGTTGCCGCAGGAGTAAGTGGCGAGCATCAACGCCGGCAGCACGACGACCGGTATCATCCGAATCGCGTTCCGCAGAACGTTCCGGCCAAAGCTTGCGGTGCCCGACTTCGCCGCCATCTAGCGTGCGCCCCCTATACCAACCCGCACGGGTCCGAGCCTCTAAACAAACTCAGTTTCGCAGTCGAATACAAGAGCAGTCCGATTTGGCGCTCCGGCTTGACAGCGCACGGCGTTCCGGCGGAGACCACCGACTATGGACGACGAATCGCAGCGCGGCGAGATTGTGATCCGGCGCGCACGGCCCGACGAAGCAAGCGAGATCGCGACCGTGTACATCGCCTCGCGGCGGGGCGCGGCGGCGTATCTGCCGACGGTCGGCACCGACGAAGAAATTCGCGCGTTTGTCGTCGGCGAGATGGTGCCGCGTCGCGAGACGTGGGTGGCGTCGGTTGGCGGCAGGATCGTCGGAATCCTGGTGATGGATGGCGACGAGGTCGATCAGCTGTATCTGCTACCCGCGACGCAACGCCGCGGCATCGGCGGGCGGCTGCTGAATCACGCGAAAAAACTGCGTCCCGAGCGGCTTCGGCTGTGGACCTTTCAACGGAACGCGCCGGCGCGGCGCTTTTACGAGGCGCGCGGTTTCGTCGCGATCGAATTCACCGACGGGTCGCGAAACATGGAGCGCGAACCCGACGTGCTCTACGAATGGACTTCCGCGCGCGCCTGAACGATATTGGCGTTTCGGCAGCTCTGACGGCGCGCAAGACGGACGCTGGAATCCGCGGGGAACGGGACTCACCGCGAAGGAGATAGTGCGATGGCGAAAATCGATCTCGAAAAGATACCAACATTTGCCCAACTGCCTATTCGTCCGGACAAGCCGAAAGAATCTTCGTGGGGCGTCTTCGGCGACGACGACGAACTCGGATGCCTGAACTTTCTGAACGCGGACGGCGTCGTCGCGGCTGCCAGGCTCGTGCGCAAGGGCACCGTCTTTCGGCTCGACACGAAAATCAACTACGCGAATCCGCCGCTGTTCGCGCGGCTACCCGCCAAGCACAACATCCTGAGCTTCGAGAGCTTCGGCCTGCTCGGCTTCGACGACTCGCTCGACAGCTACAACACCCAGGAGGGCAGTCAGTGGGACGGCCTCGCTCACGTCGGCAGCCCGCGCTACAAGTCGTTCTACAACGGCGTCAAGGCGGCCGAGATCAAGGACGGACCCGGCGGCCGGCTGAGCATCCATCGATGGGCGAACAAGTTCGTCGGGCGCGCGGTGCTGCTCGACGCGTTCAAGTATCGCAACGGGAGCGGACGCCCGCTCAACCCGCTCAAGTCGGAGAAATACAGCCTCGACGACTTGAAGCAGACCGCCGTTGCGCAGGGCGTCGAGTTGAGGCCCGGCACGATCCTGTTGATTCGCACCGGCTGGATGCAGGCTTATCTCGCGGCGTCGCCCGCGGAGAAGGCCGCGATGGCGCCGCTGGAGGGGTTGAAGGCCTGCGGAATCGAGGACAGCAGCGCGATGGTCGAATGGTTCTGGGACCATCGGATTGCGGCGGTCGGCACAGATTGTCCAGCGGTCGAGCCATGGCCGTGGGATTTCAAAAACGAGGGCGCGCTGCACTACCGCACGCTGTGCCTGCTGGGTCTGCCGATTGGCGAACAGTTCAATCTCGAGGAGCTAGCGGCGGATTGCGCCGCCGACAAGCGCTACGAATGCATGCTCGTGTCGGTGCCGATCAACCTGGAGGGCGGAATCGCGTCGCCGCCCAACGCGGTCGCGATCAAGTAGCGTTGGCTCTCACAGCCGGCGCGCGGTCGCGGCGATTGCGATGCGCACCGCATTTTCCATCGTCGCTAGCGGCAGGCTGGGCAGGCTGCGATGGCGCGGCGACTGGCGCGCATCGTACGGCAGGTGAATGAAGCCGACGGGAACATTGGGGCGTCGGCGCAGGTGATGAAGCGCGGCATACATCAGCGCGTTGCAGGCGTAGGCGCCGGCGCTGAGCGACACCGTGGCTGGAATGTCCGCGCGGTCGAGGTCGCGAATAATCGCAGCTAAAGGCAGGCGAGAGAAGTAAGCGTCGGGAGCGTTGCGCACGACCGGCGCGAGGCCGGGGTCGCCGCGTTTGGCGAGTGCGCCGCGTTCGTCGGCGAGATTGATCGCGATGCGCTCCAGCGAGATTGCGGGCCTGCCGCCCGCCTCGCCCAATCCAATTACAACGCGCGGACGGTAACGCACGATTGCCGCGGTGCTGCGCCGCGCCGCCTTCGCGCATCCGACGGGAATTCGCAGCGACTTTATCTGCAGGCCGCCGATAGTCTCGCCGTCGAGGCGTTGCGCGATTTCCCACGACGGATTGATGCGCTCGCCGCGAAACGGTTCGAAGCCGGTGAGGAGCAGAATCGGCGGCATCGCAGATCGCCGCGAGGGTCAGGGTTTGCGCCGCGGATGATCGATCGGCACGTCGTCGCGATTGCCCCATTCTGCCCAAGAGCCAAGATAGTTGCTCACGTTCGGGTAGCCGGCGAGTTTCAACGCGATGTATGCGTGCGCCGCGCGGTAGCCACCCTGGCAGTAGGGGACGATTTCGGCGGCGGGGTCGAGTCCGAGCGCTTCGAACTGCGCGCGCAATTCGGCGGGCGATTTCAGGGTTCCGTCGGGCGCGAGCGCCGCGGTCCAGTCCTGATGCCGCGCGCCGGGAATTGCGCCGCCGTGCCGCGCGCGAACGCGCTCGCTGAAATACTCGGCGTCGCTGCGGACGTCGAAGACTTGCACGTCGGGCCGGCCGAGACGCTCGAGCAGATGCGTCCATGAGGCAATCGTTTCCGCGCGCGGCTTCAGCTTGAATTCGGCCGGCGCGAACTTCTCGACGGTGGTCACGAGTTCCGCGCCCGCCGCCTTGAGGCCTCCATCAAGCATCGTCGCGCGTGGGTGTCCCGCGTATTCGAGCGCCCACAAACCGCGCGCAGCGCGCATCCCGGAATCGGCTTCGTAAAACACCACGGTCTCGCGCCCGCTGATTCCCAGCGCCGAAAAAATCCATTCGAGCTGCGCGCCGAACTCGGCCAACCCGCGCTCGGAGGTGTCGGTATGATGAAACGGGAACGGATCGAAGTGGCGCGCGCCCGGCAGATGCCCCGCGCGGAAGTCGGCGGCTGCGCGCGTGTCGACCAGCACGACGTCGGGGGCGCTGCGATGCTCTGCGAGCCAGCGCGCGTCTACGAGGTACGCGGGCCTGCGCTGATCATTCTTATTCGCCAATTTGCCTCCGCGCCCGGAACCGGCTCTATCTGTCGATCCCGACCGCATCGCTAATAGAGCGAAATTTTCCGCGTCGGAGCAAGTCCATCAATCCCGAATTGATTTTGTCGACCAGCGCGGGGCCTTCATATATCAGCCCGGTGTACAGTTCGACCAGCGAGGCGCCGGCGCGGATGGCGAGCCACGCGTCCTCGGCGCTGGAGATTCCGCCGACGCCGACGATCGGGATGCGGCCGCGAGTGTGGAGATAGATGTCGCGGATGAGTTCGCGCGCGCGAATCTTGAGCGGCTCGCCGCTGAGACCGCCCTCCCGCGACGACGTGACGCCGACCGCCTGTCGCGCGACGGTTGAATTGGTCGCGACGATTCCGTCGAGTCCGAGCTCGAGCGCCGTTTCGCAAATCTGGAAGAGGTCGTTGCGATCGAGGTCGGGTGCGATCTTCACCAACACGGGAACGGGTTTGCGATCCGCGGCGCCGGGTGCGCGAATCGCGGCAAATATCTCGCGCATCTTTTCCGGCGATTGCCAGTTGCGCAGCCCCGGCGTGTTCGGCGAGCTGACGTTGACGACGACGAAGTCCGCCAGCCCGTTGAACTTCGCCATCAGGGCCGCGTAGTCCGCCGCGACGGCGTCGGGCGGCGTATCCTTGTTGGGTCCGAAGTTGACGGCGAGCCGAATCGAGTGCGGGCGCTTGCGCGTCTTTGCGATTCGCTCCGCGACCGCGTCCATCCCTTCGCTCGGGAATCCCAGCTTGTTGATGAGCGCCTTCTTGTCGCGGAGCCGCCAGAGCCGCGGCGGATCGTTGCCGGGCTGGGCCTTTGGCGTGACGGTTCCGATTTCGGCGAAGGCGAACCCCAGCGACTCCCATCCCTGGATCGCAACTCCGTCCTTGTCCATTCCCGCAGCAAGCCCGACTGGATTTTGAAATTCGATGCCCCACAACTTGACCGCCAACTCCGCCCGGCCGGGCCGCCGCGGAAAGGGCGGCGCCGCCGCGAGCATCCGCAAGGCGAGCCGATGCGCGGCTTCGGGATCCATCGCGAACAGGTACGGCTTGAGGAGTCGTCGATAGGCAGTGTCGATTACGGAAGTGCCAAACATAACGACGGTAATCATGCAATTTTGCATCATGACGCGTTTAGCGCAATCGGCTGGGGATAGTGTCTATAACCGTCCGCGCCCCATTACAGCGCCGCGCGCGCTTGGATTAAGATGTGTCGGGGCGCAGTCTTGAGGCGCGCGCGAAGTCGGGGAGGGCGGAGTCAGAGTGGAAAATCAGGCGAAGATGCAGGTCAAGCTTATCGACTACGCGCAGCAGCCGCTGGAGAAACTCTACGCGGCGTTCCGCACCTGCTACTCGGCCGACACACCGCTCGAAGTGTGGGACAAGATCAAGTCGGAGAAAATCACCCACGAAAAAATCCGCGACTTCATCACCGAGCGTCTGAAGACGGGTCACGCGTCGCCGCTCGAGCAGATCGTGTTCTGGTTCGGGATCGCGAACGTGTCGCGCTCGCTGTCGCATCAGTTCGTGCGGCATCGGATCGGAATCAGCTTCGAGCA
>DASQHV010000388.1:0-1768 GCA_035631915.1 Candidatus Acidiferrales bacterium
GGTGCTCTGCCAGTTGTTCGGCGCGCGGTCCGGCCTGCCGGGTACCCATATGTACCAGTCGCGCTTGGGATTGGTGCGCGACGCGCGCGACCCGACGAACCACGGATGCCGGTTCGAGGTGTGATTGGGCACCAGGTCGACGATCACGCGGATGCCGCGGCGATGCGCCTCACTGACGAGACGGTCGAATGATGCGAGCGTGCCGAGTTGCGGATGGATGCCGCAGTAGTCGCTGACGTCGTAGCCCCAATCCTCGAGCGGCGACGGATTGATCGGATTCAGCCAGATGGCGTCGATGCCGAGCGAGTTCGCCGTGCCGTCGTTCAGGTAGTCGAGACGCGCGGTGATACCGTCCAGGTCGCCGACGCCGTCATCGTTGGAGTCGACGAACGAGCGCGGATAGATCTGGTAGAAGACCGCGCTCTGCCACCATTTCAACGCCATCGGAGGATTGCGGCGCCGCGCGGGTGCGGGTTCCTCACGCGCCGTGCGAACCCATCATCGTTGCAAAATTGGTCGCGTAAAATTTTTCTTTTGCGGCGTCGCTGAGATGCGGCGTCGATTGCGCAAATCGCTTCAGCGGATTGCGCCCGCCTTCGATATGCGGGTAGTCCGACGAAAACATGCACAACTCATCGCCCGCCTGCTCGACGATCCAGCCGACCGGTTCGTGCGGATAGGGCGTGAAGCGTAGGTTGCGCCGCACATAGTCGGACGCCTTCAGCGGCAGCCGCAGCTGCGGCTCGGTGCGCACGAAAGTTTCCTGCGCGATGTCCAGGCGGCGCAGCCATGGCACGATCCACATCGCACCCTGCTCGATACATCCGCCGCGCAGGCGCGGGAACTGCTCGAAGATTCCGTCGAGCACCATCGTCGAGAGAAAAATTTCCGGCATCACGTGGATCGCCATGAAATCCTTCGAGCGGATATTCTCGCCGCCGCCCAAAAAGTCGGTCACCGGGCGATCGTTGTGGTGAAACGCGCGCGGAATCGCGCGGCCGCCGCCGCCAACGTGCAGCATGAACGGCACGTCCGCGTCCTGCAGCCGCGCCCATACGCCGTTGAAGTCGGGATGCGTCGGCGACTTTTTGCCCGGCGGGAGCGACGGTATATGAATCGCGGCGCAGCCAAGCTTCACCGCCTCGTCGATTTCGCGCTCAGCCTGCTCGGGAATATCCAGCGGGACGAAGCCCACCCCCAGCAGGCGCTTGTCGCGCCGGCAGAAATCCGCGATCGCACGATTGTGTGCGCGCGTGCCGCCGTAGAGAACCTCCGGCGTCGCGCGCACCTGGTCGAACTCGCCCCAGAAATGAGTGATCGCAAACGTGGTGAAGACCAGTTGCCGGTTGAAGCCGAGCAGGTCGAGTGCATGCCGTCGCTCGTCGGGGTCGAACGCGCCCAGCGCTTCCCATCCCTTGCGCAGCATCAGGTTCGCTTCCGCGTCGGCGACCGCCGCGGGATCGTTGTGACGATCGGCAGCGTGCGCGATTGCCTTCTCGACCATCTTGCCGCCCGAGCCGATCGCCAGCGGACGCAGCTTGGGGCGCAGGTCGGCGTCGGCGTACGAAATCAGCCAGTCCCGCGTTTCCATGATGTGGCTGTCGGCGTCGTTGAAGGTTCTGCCCTCGGCGTATGGCATCGCGATGTCTCCTCGAGTCGATGAATTCGCGCGGCGCTTGGGTCTGCGCGTTTCGGGAATCAAGATAGTGAACGAGGGTCGCGCCGTACAGGGTTGTATGCGGGGCTCGCGCCCCGCATATAAGGCGTT
>DASQHV010000389.1:0-3856 GCA_035631915.1 Candidatus Acidiferrales bacterium
CGAAATGGGCAAGCTGCAGGGCAAAGTCGCAGTCGTCACGGGCGCGAGCCGCGGTATCGGTAAGGCAATCTCGGAGTTGTTCGCGAAGGAAGGCGCGAAGGTCGTGTGCTCGGCGCGCACGTTGAAGGAAGGCGAGCATCCGCTGCTCGAAGGCTCGCTCGAGACCACCGTCGCCGCCATCAGGAAGTCCGGCGGCGAGGCGACCGCCGTCACCTGCGACGTATCGTCGGAGGCCGACTGCGAAAAGCTCGTCGCCGAGACGCACAAGCTCTACGGACCGGTCGACGTGCTGGTGAACAACGCGGCGCTGACCTATTTCATCGAGGTCAAGGATTTTCCGCCGAAGCGGTGGATGCGCTCGTTTGCGGTCAACGTCCACGGGCCATTCATGATGAGTCATCTCGTGCTCAAAGACATGCTCGCGCGCAAGTCGGGTGCGATCGTGAACATCTCGTCGGGCGCGGCGATCGGCCCCGGCCGCGGACCCTACACCAACGAGACGCCGTTTCGCGGCGGCGTGTGCTACGGCGCGGAGAAGGCCGCGCTCGAGCGCTTCCCGCAGGGCCTGGCCGAGGAAGTCTACGCCGACAAAATTTCAGTGACCTGTGTATCGCCGTCGCAAGTGGTCGCGACGCCCGGCACCGTGCATCATCATCTCGTCACTGGACCCGACGACACCTCGGGCGAGCCGGTCGAATGGATGGCGCTGGCGGCGCTGATTCTCGCGACTGAGCCGCTCGACAAGGTGACGGGCCTGGTGACCTACAGCCAGCCGCTGCTCAAGCAGTACGGGCATGCGGTGAAGGGCGTCGGGATCGGATTCGATCGCCAGGGCAGCGGCTACAGCTTGATTTAGGCGGCGGCGGCGCGGCGAAAACTACGCGGCTTGCGGGACGCGCAGCGAGATGATCCGCGAGATACCCGGCTTGTCCATCGTGACGCCGTGAATCTGATCGGCGCGCTGCATCGTGCGCTGATTGTGCGTGATCACGATAAACTGCGAGCGCAGCTTCAGCTCCGCCATCAGCGTGGTGAACGCGGCGAGGCTGAACTCGTCGAGCGGCGCGTCCACTTCGTCCATCACGCAGAACGGGCTCGGGTTGAGCAGGAACAGCGAGAAAATCAGCGCCATCGCCGAGAGCGCCTTCTCGCCGCCCGAGAGCAGCCCGATCTCCTTGACCTTCTTGCCCGGCGGCTGCACCAGCAAGTTGACGCCGGCCTCGAGCACGTCGCCCGCGTCGGTTAGTTCGAGGCGGCCCTTGCCGCCGCGGAGCAGCTTGGGGAACAGCTCGGCAAAATTTTTCGCGGCGCCTTCGAAGGTCTCGGCGAAGCGTTTGCGCGCCTCGCGGTTCAGATGGGTGATCGTTTTGCTCAAGTCGTCGATCGCGCT
Organism: Candidatus Acidiferrales bacterium; assembly: GCA_035631915.1. Classification (GTDB taxonomy): domain Bacteria; phylum Desulfobacterota; class Binatia; order Binatales; family Binataceae; genus Binatus. The sequence continues at coordinate 1,391 of DASQHV010000389.1, forward strand.
TTGCAAATCGGCACGCTCAGTCGAGAGCACGCCGTTGCGCTCCTCGAGTTCCTTCACTTCACTCTCGGCGGCAAGGTTCACTTCGCCGATACGTTCCATCTTGGCGCGCAGTTCTCCGATTCGCGTCTCATCCTGCGCCGCGTCGCGGCCGTCGAGCGCGGGAACGATCTCGGCGGCCATCGTGTCGAACTCGGCGCCGAATTTTTCGATAAAGCTGCGCGAGAGTTCCTCGCTCAGCGCCCGCGCGCGCTCGCGCTTCAGGCCGCATTCGATCGACTCGGCTTCCAGAGCGGTCAGCGCCTCTTGCGCGCGTTTGAAGTCGATGCGGCGTTCTTCCAGCGCTGCGTCGCAGGCGTCGCACTCCGATTTCAGCCGCGCGGTTTCCGCTTCCAGTTCCGTCGCGCGCACGCGCGCCGCGGCGTCCTGCGCGGCGACTGTTTCGAGCTCGTGTTCGAACTCGACCAGCTCCACGCGCGACCGCTCGAGCGACGCGCGGTTTTCGTCGAGCTGCGCTTCCAGCGCATCGACTTCGCGCCGTGCATGAGCCAGCTCGCTCTCGAGCGCGCCGAGCCGCGACTTGCGCGCCTCGACCCGCGACGCCACTTCGAGCAGCGCCGCGCCAATCTCCTCGGCCGCCGCGCGCCGCGTCGCAATGTCAGTCTGCAGCGCGGCCAGCCGTGCGCGCGCCTGATGCTCGCCCGTCGCCAGCTCTTCCAGACGCGCGTTCGAAGTGACTATCAGTTCCGAAATTTCAGCCAGCCGCCGCGCCGAGTTGCCGGCATGAGCGCCCGCCAGCGCGACTGACTGCTCCGCGCGCGCCAGTGAGATTCTGCGTTCGTTGGAAATTTTCTCTGCTTCGTGTGCACGACGCCGGCCCTGCTCGAACTCCGAGTCCGCCTGCTCGCGCGCCGCGTGAATCGCGGCCAACTGTCCGACGCGCATGCGATGCTCGTCCTCGGCGCGCGCCAACTCGTGCATTTCGGATTCCAAGGTCGCGAGATCTTTCGCCGTGCGGCCGACATCCGAACTCCCGCCCGCGATCATCCGGCCCGGCCACACCAGGTCGCCCTCGCGCGTGACGAACACCGTGCCGTGACCGTTGAGGTTCGCGGCCGCGAGCGCCGAGCGCAGGTCGTCCGCAAGCATCACGTGACCGAGCATCGCCTCGGCCACCGGCGCGAATCGCGAATCGACTTCGAGCATGTCGAGCAGGCGGCCGGCGATACCAGGCGCGGCGATCGCGGGATGCGCCGACAGGCCGCCGTCGGGCTCCTGCACAAAGTTCAGCCGCCCGGCGCGGTTCTCTTTCAAAATCTCGATCGCGCGGAGTGCGAATTGCGGCGACTCGACGATCACCGCGTCCATCTGATCGCCCAGCACCGCCTTGAGCGCGGGCTGCAGCGGCGCGGGCGCGCTTACCACCTGATGCAGCAGCGAGGGATCGGTCGCGGGACGATCGCCGTTGAGCGAATCGAGCACGGTGCGCAGCCGGATTCCCGCCGCGTTGGACGTGTGAGCAGATTCCAGCGAGTTGTGCGCTGAGAGCACGCCGCGCATCGAGTTGATTCGCGCCGTGAGATGCTCCAGCGCGGAGCGCGCTTCGATCTCGCGCTCGGCCGCGTCGCGGCGCGCAGTCTCGAGGTCGGACGCAGCGCTGCGGCACGCTTCCAGTTCGTCCTCGGCCGCGCGCATCAGCCCGCGCGCCGCCTCCAGCTCCGCGGCGAGCGCCGGCGCCTCGGTCGAGGTCGCACTGGCGCGTTCCTCCAGCTCTGCGCGTTCACCGGCCAGATCGCCGAGCCGCCCGCGCAGCACGGCGGCCTCGCGCACGAGGTCGGACAAATCGACCTTGAATTCCTCGGCGGCGCGTTCGGCGCGCTTGAGTTCCTGATGCGCCCCGTCGTGACGCTGCGTGATTTCCCGCAGCTCGGTGTCGGCGTCGCCGCCCGACTCCGCGACTTCGCGGGCGAGCCTTGCGCCGGCGTCCGCACGATTCGCGCGTGCGACGGTTGCTTTCGCTTCCAGTTCCGCGCGACGCGCGTTCAGCGTCGGTTCCATAGCCGCGATATTGTGCAGCCGTTTTTCGAGAAATTCGCGCGTGCGTGCGCGCTCCGCCGCGCCCGTGTGCAGATTTTCCAGCTCGCGCTGCGCGCCGCCCAGCTCCGAGCGCGACGCTTGCGCCGCCGACGACGCGCGCTCGACCTGCTCGCGAATCGACGCCGCGCCCGTGCGCGCACTTTCGAGCGCCGTCTTCACTTCCGCATCGCGCCCGTTCTGCAGCGCTAGTTCCTCGCGTTGATCGATAAGCCGCCGCGCCGCCGAGAATTTCTCCAGCTCGCCGAGCTCCGCCTTGACGACCTTGTAGGTCTCGGCCTTCTTCGCCTGGCGTCGCGCAAAGCTCAGCTGCCGCTCGATCTCGGCGAGCACGTCGTCAACGCGCGCGAGATTTTCCTTCACTCGCTCCAGCTT
>DASQHV010000390.1:0-12621 GCA_035631915.1 Candidatus Acidiferrales bacterium
CAGGACGATCGTGATCAACGCGGTCGAGGAGATGATGCATTCGGCGGCGCGGCGCACCTTCGGCCCGGACCGCAACATCGAGTCGCGCTTCAATCCGGAGCTCGGTGAAATCGAGCTGTTCGAGATCAAGACCGTGGTCGAGAAGGTCGCCAACGCGGCGGCCGAGGCCGACGTGACGGAGGCGCGCGCCAAGTACGATCCGGAAGCGGAAGTCGGCGACGAAATTCTGATCAAGCTCGACACGGCGACTATGGGGCGCATCGCAGCGCAGGCCGCCAAGCAGAACCTCATCCAGCATATCCGCGACGCCGAGCGCAAGCAGATCTACAACGAGTTCAAGGATCGCAAGCAGGAAGTCGTGTCGGGAATCGTGCAGCGCTTCGAGCGCAAGAACATGATCGTCAACCTCGGACGCACCGAGGCGATCCTGCCCGAGAAGGAGCAGATTCCGCACGAGCGCTATCGCCAGGGCGATCGCATCCGCGCGCTGATCCTCGACGTTGACCTGTCGGAGAAGGGGCTCGCGATCATTCTCTCGCGCACCAGCAACGACTTCCTGATGAAACTGTTCGAGCAGGAAGTGCCGGAAATTTACGAGGGCATCGTCGAGATTCGCCAATGCGCGCGAGAGCCGGGCGGTCGCGCGAAGGTCGCCGTCTATTCCAAGGATTCGGACGTCGATCCGGTCGGCGCGTGCGTCGGGATGAAGGGCACGCGCGTGCAATCGGTGGTGCAGGAGCTGCGCGGCGAGAAGATCGACATCGTGCCGTGGACCGACGACCAGGCCGAGCTCGTGTGCCGCGCGCTGGCGCCGGCCAAGGTGTCGAAGGTGATCATCGACGAGGACGAGCATGCGATGGAAGTGATCGTGCCGGACGATCAGCTGTCGCTCGCGATCGGCAAGCGCGGGCAGAACGTGCGCCTGGCTCATCGCCTGACCAACTGGAAGCTCGACGTGCGCAGCGAGGCCGAGGCCGAAGAAGAGGCGCGGTCGGCGCGCGCGTCGCTCAACGCGATCCCGGGCATCGGCGATATCAACGCTGAACTGCTCTACCAGTGGGGGTTCCGGTCGGCGGAGCAACTGGCGGAGGCGGACGAGACTGCGTTTGACGTCGAGGGAATCAGCCCGGAGCGCGCGACACAGATAATCAACGCGGCGCGCGAGCACGTCGCAAACAAAAAGATCGCGGCCGAGGCAAAGGCGGCGGCTGAAGCGGCGGCCGCAGAGGCGGCTGCTGCAGAAGCGGCTGCTGCGGCCGAAGCTGCGGCACAGACGCCGACGGCGTCGGCCGACGCGGAGCCAGCGGCGCCGGCCGAGGAGTCCGCGCCGGCAGTCGCGGAAGATGCGGGAGAGAAATCATAGTCGCGCGACCGTGCGCGAGGCGCCCGAGCGCACCTGTATCGGATGCATGCAGCGCGACGCGAAATCCGCGATGGTCCGAATCGCGGTGATGAACGGGCGGGTTGGCGTCGATTTCGAGGCGCGGCAGCCCGGGCGCGGCGGCTATATTCATCGATCGAATGATTGTATCGAGCGATTCGTCAACTCGAAGGTGAAGGAATTCAAGGCGCTGCGCCGCTCGATCGATCGCGCGGGGCGGCTGGATATTGCGGCAGCATTAAAACTCACACTGGATAGCGGGCCAAAGGTCGAATAGTATAACTGGGATGGCGCGAAAGCGGATCAAAACTCTGGCCGTCGACTGGAATCTGCCGGTCGAAGATTTGCTCGCCGCGGCGGAGCGGCTGAAGCTTGGCCATGCACATTCGGAATCGAGCCTGCTCTCACCGGAAGAAGCGGACCGGCTGAAGGCCGACCTCGACGAGCAGGCGCATCGCGCGATGATCCTCAAGCGCGAGACGGTGCTCGAAACGAGCAGCGGAAAAATCCTCGAGAAGCGGCTCAACGCGACCGTGATGCGCCGGCGTCATGCCGAACCCGGCCAGGCGGCCGGCGGCGATACGCCATTTCATTTCGAGGTCGAGCAACCTGGCGACGAGCCGTTCGTTACGCCATTCCTTGACGATTCGACTGCGCCGGCCGCAGAGCCGCTCGGGCTGAGCTCGCACGAAGCGGCGGTCGAGCCCGCGCCGGCCAAGGTCCATCGCATACCCGAACCGATTGTTCCGCCGCCCGCGCCGGAAATCGAGGAAATTCCCGAGCCTGACTACGAAGCTCATCCGCCGATTCCGCGGCACGAGGCGGAGGTCGAGGAAGTGCCGGACGATCGTCCGCGCGCTCACCCCGAGCCGACCGCCGAGCCCGAAGCTCCCGCGCCTACGCTCGAGGCCTCGGCAGAGCCGGCGGCTCCAGCAGCGCCGGCGTCGCGCTTCGGTTATCGAACCGATCGCGTGCACTCGGCGGAAGTCGTGCAGCGCGGCGCAATCAACCTCACCCGTGGTTCGCAACTGGGTCCGACGCTCGACGACGGTCAGAAGGGACCGCGGGTGCTCGGCAAGATCGACTTGAGGCCAAAGGCGGCGCCGGTCCGACCCGCGGCGTCCGGACAGCGCGCCGGAGCAGGCGCACCCGCTGCGCGTCCGGGGCTCACCGGACGCTTTGCGCAGCCGCAAGCGGCGCCATCGCCCGCCGACGGGATGCCGCAGCTTCCACCCGACCAGGCCGCAAAGCCCGGCGGCGGCCGCGGCATCAAGAAAAAGAAAGTAGTCAAGAAGGGCAGCACCGATCTGGCCGCCGAGCGCGAGATGCGCGGGCTGCGCGTTCCGAAAAAGCGGCGCGCACTCCCCGGCAAGGAACAGCGCAAGACGGAAATCACCACGCCCAAGGCCTCCAAGCGTGTGGTGCGAATCACCGAGGGCGTGACGGTTGGCGACCTTGGCCGTTCGATGGGCGTCAAGGCCGGTGACCTGATCAAGAAGCTGATGGAACTCGGCCAGATGGCGACGCTAAACCAGGTGCTCGACGTCGACACGGCAACGCTGCTGGCGGGCGAGTTCGGCTACAGTGTCGAGAACGTTTCGTTCGACGCCGAATCGGCGATCGAAGAGACGCCCGAGGAAGTCGTCGCGGGCGAGAGCGTCACGCGGCCGCCGGTGGTCACCGTGATGGGACACGTCGATCACGGCAAGACTTCGCTGCTCGACGCGATTCGGCATACCAACGTCACCGCGCGCGAATTCGGTGGAATCACGCAGCACATCGGCGCCTATACCGTCGAGGTGAACGGGCGGACGATCGCGTTCGTCGACACGCCGGGCCATGAAGCGTTCACTGCGATGCGCGCGCGCGGCGCCAAGGTCACCGACATCGTCATCCTGGTGGTCGCGGCGAACGAAGGCGTGATGCCGCAGACGCTGGAAGCGATCAATCACGCACGCGCGGCCAAGGTTCCGATCATCGTCGCGATCAACAAAATGGATTTGCCCGACGCCAACCTCGACCGCGTCAAGCAGCGGCTCACCGAAAGCGGGCTGGTGCCGGAGGACTACGGCGGCGACACGATCACCGTTCCCGTTTCCGCGCGCACGCGCGAGGGAATCGACAAGCTGCTCGAGATGGTCCTGCTCCAGGCCGACGTGATGGAGCTGAAGGCGAATCCGAATCGCCCGGCGCGCGGCACGGTGGTCGAGTCGCAGCTGGATCGCGGACGCGGACCGGTCGCGACGGTGCTGATTCAAGAAGGCACGCTGCACCAGGGCGATGCGTTCGTCAGCGGCACTTCGTACGGACGCGTGCGCGCGATGCAGAATCATCTCGGCCAGCGGCTCACTGAAGCGGGACCGTCGACGCCGGTCGAAATTTTCGGTCTCTCTACGGTTCCCGAGCCCGGCACCGTGTTCACCGGCGTCGCCGAGGAATCCAAGGCGCGCCAGGTCGCCGAGTACCGGCGCTCCAAGCAGCGCGAAGGCGAACTGACCAAGACCAGCCGCATCTCGCTGGAGGATCTGAGCCAGCGGTTGGCGGCGGGCGAGGTCAAGGAACTCAAGGTGATCCTGAAGGGCGACGTTCAGGGATCGGTCGAGGCGCTGGCGGACGCGCTCGGGCGCCTCTCGACGGACGAGGTCAAGCTGGAAGTGATCCACGGCTCGGCGGGTGCGATCTCGGAGACCGACGTAACGCTCGCGTCGGCTTCCAGAGCCATTATCCTCGGTTTCAACATCCGGCCCGAACCGAAAGCCGCAGCGCTGGCGGAAAAAGAAGGGGTCGAGATTCGGCTCTACACGGTAATCTACGAAGCGATCAACGACATGCGCGAGGCGATGGAAGGGCTGCTCGCGCCGACCTATCGCGAGAAGTCGCTGGGCCGCGCCGAAGTCCGGAAAATTTTCAACGTCCCCGGCGCCACCGTCGCGGGATCGATGGTGCTGGAGGGCAAGATCGTTCGCACCGCGCGTGCGCGGTTGGTGCGCGACGGGCGTCCGGTGTGGGAGGGCAAGCTCGCCACGCTCAAGCGCTTCAAGGACGACGCGCGCGAAGTCGCGCAGAATTACGAATGCGGCATCGCGCTCGAGAACTTTAACGACGTGAAGCCGGGCGACGTTATCGAAGCGTTCGAGATGGAAGCGATTCTGCGCAAGCTGGCCGCGCCCAAGCCGGAATCGGTGCGCGGGCAGGCCGCGGTCGAAAAGCAGCTTCAGCCGTAGACTGCGCGTTCGTTCCCGACGCGCGCATCGGCGCGTTTTCGTGGGAGGAGGGGGCGTATCATGGTCGTCGGCGTCATGCGCCTCACGCTGTTTCTGCCGGAGAATCATTCGCTCAAGGGCAAACGCCAGGTGCTGCGCGCGATAAAGGATCGCGTGCGCAACAAATTCAACGTTTCGATCGCGGAGTCCGACGGCCACGACATGTGGCAGCGCGCCGAACTTGGGATCGTGCAGGTCGGCAGCGATCGCGCGTTCGTGGACAAGGCGCTGCGGGAGGTCGTGAACTTTATCGACTCACTCGGGATGGTGCCGCTCGGTGAAGAGCAGCTCGAGATCATCAACTACTGACGGAAATTTCGCGCCGGTGTACGGGATTGGCTGAAGGGCGAAGATCGGAGCGCGTGGCGGAGGCGCTGCTGCGCGAATTGTCCGCGATGCTGGTGCGCGATCTCCGCGATCCGCGGCTGCGCGGAATCACGCTCACGTCGGTCCGCATGGACGACGACTTGCGCCACGCCCGCGTATACTTTTCCCACCTGGAAGGCTCGTCGCGCGCCGCCGCCGCGATCGCCGGCTTCAGGAGCGCCGCCGGATTCATCCGGCGCGAAATCGGCAAACTCGGGCTGCGCTTTACGCCCGAGATCGATTTCGAATTCGATCCCGGGCTCGAGCGCGCCGCGCGGATCGACGCGTTGCTGAAACAGTCCGCGCCCAAAGATTGAGCGCGCGCTCTAACTATTCGCCCCGGAATATCGGCTAGCGTTTGTCGGGATGAGGCAGCGTGTTGCCCTTGACGCGCGGCAAATCGTCGGTCGTGTCGAACCACGACAGCTTGTTCTCGACGAATTGATGTATCAGCGGACGCAGGCGCTCGGGCTCGTCGAAGGTGCCAACTCGGATCGAGTAGTATCTCCCGTTCCTCGCGAGCGGATGATTTGACTCGCGGTATTCTCCGTACAATCCGGTGCCGCACACGCCGCAGAAGTGGCTGCGCCCCGAAGCCGAAGTCGTATACACGGTCGGGGTGCCGCGCGTCACGCGCATCGCGTCGCCCGCAACTGCGGCGGTGAGCAAGACCGGCGCGCCGCTACTTCGCCGACAGCGCGTGCAATGGCAATAGATGACGTCGAACACGCGATCGACTTCGTAGCGGATCGATCCGCAGAGGCACCCGCCGGTGAACGGACCTTCAATCATGGGGGCCAATTCTAATCCGCAGAACAGCCGCAGCGAAGACGCCGGACGGTGTGGAATCGAACGTCGCGCGAACAGTGAGTCGATCACTCCGACAGCATCCGGTCGCGGTCGTCGGGTTTATGACCGCGCTCCAGCAGCGGCTCGACGTTGCCGGTAATCAGGCGCGCGCCGCGATCGTTGCGGATATAGGTCCAGGCCCATTCGCAGATCACGAGAAAGCGGTTGCGAAATCCAATCAGAAAGAAAATGTGCACGAACAGCCACATCAGCCATGCGAGCAGGCCGCTGACGCGGAGCCGACCGAGATCGGCGACCGCCGCCGCACGCCCGATAGTCGCGAGCGTACCCTTGTCCCGGTAGCGAAACGGCAGCGTCGTCTCGCCGCGGATGATGCGCGCGATGTTGCGTGCGGCGTGCCGTCCTTCCTGCATCGCCGCGGGCGACAACCCCGGCACCGGCTTGCCGTCGGACTTGACCGACGCGAGATCGCCGATCACAAACACGCCGTCGGCGCCCGGCACCGACAGGTCCTGCTTCACGACCACGCGGCCCGCACGGTCGCAGTCGGCGCCGAGCGACCTGCCGAGCGGCGACGCCGCCACTCCGGCGGCCCAGATCACGGTACGCGTTTCGATTCGCTCGCTGCCGTGCGTCACCCCGCGATCGTCGACTTTCGTGACGGCCGAACCGGTGACGACCTCGACGCCCAGCCGCTCCAGTTGCCGGCGCGCGCTGTCCGACGACTTCGGCGACATCACCGGCAGCACGCGCGGACCCGCCTCGATCAGGATGATTCGCGCGCGTCCGGGATCGATATTTCTGAAATCGCGCTCGAGCACGCGCCGCGAAATCTCGGCCAGCGCCCCGGCCATCTCAACTCCGGTCGGTCCCGCGCCGATTATCACGAACGTCATCCAGGCCGCGGTCTCGACCGGGTCGGGCTCGCGCTCGGCGGCTTCGTACGCGACCAGCACGCGGCGGCGAATCTCGACCGCGTCCTCCAGCGTCTTCAATCCGGGCGCGGCGCCCGCCCATTCGTCGTGGCCGAAGTATGAATGCGTCGCGCCGGTCGCGACGATCAAGAAATCGTATATGACCTCTCCGTCGCCGAGTTGCACGATCCTTTTGCGCGTGTCGATTGAGACCGCCTCGCCCAGGATCACGCTCGCGTTGCGCTGGCGGCGCAGGATGCGTCGAATCGGCGACGCGATATCGCTCGGATTCAGCGCCGCCGTTGCGACCTGGTAGAGCAGGGGCTGGAACAGGTGATGGTTGCGGCGGTCAACAATTGTCAGATGCACCGGCGCCCGCTTGAGCGCGCGTGCCGCGGCAATTCCGCCGAAGCCGCCACCTACGATGACGACACGTTTTTCAGGGTCCGTGCTAGTAGTCATTTCTCCTGACGCCCAAAGTTCTACAGGCCGCTGCGGCCGCATCCTGATCTTTTCCTTCCTCCAGCAGGTGCAGGGGCTGGCCCCTGCCGGGGGTGCGGGGTGCGAACCCCGCATACAAGTATGATTGTCCGTCAGATAAAGTTGTGAAGCACCAATGAACGCGATCGTCCTGATCGACAAGCCGGCTGGAATTTCCTCGGCCGAGGTCGTGCGCCGCGTCAAATCACGCGTGAAGCCGGCGCGCGTCGGTCACCTGGGCACGCTGGATCCGTTCGCGACCGGCCTGCTGCCGATCATGATCGGCGAGGCGACCAAGCTTGCGCCCTTTATCGACGGCGGCGACAAGACTTACGAGGGGCTGATTCGTCTCGGCGTCGAGACCGACACGCTCGATCGCGACGGCGCCGTGGTTCGCGAAGCCCCGGTGCCCGCGCTCACGGCGGAGAGCATCGCGAACGTCCGCGTGCAGTTCACCGGGCCAATCGAACAGGTGCCGCCGGTGTACTCCGCGATCAAGCGCGAGGGCGTGCCGCTCTACAAGCTGGCGCGCCGCGGTGCCGACGTCGCGCCGCCTGCGACCCGCCACGTCGAGGTTCGACGCCTAGAACTCACGGCCGTCGGTGCCGACGCGATCAGGTTCGTTGCCACATGCTCGCCCGGTACTTACGCCCGCTCTCTTGCCCGCGATATCGGCATCGCGCTCGGTACCGTCGGTCATCTCGAAGAGCTGCGCCGAACCGCCAACGGTAATTTCTCGCTGTGCGACGCCTCGACGCTCGACGCGGTGCTCGCCGCGCTCGACGCCGGCGCGCAAGTGCCGCACGCAATCTCGATGCGCGATGCGCTCGTCGCGGTGCCCGAGCTCGTCGTCGACGCCGGCGTTGAGCGGCGCCTGCGCAACGGCGATTCGAGCGCGCTCAACTCGATGAATCTCCCGAGTGGCAACCTGCTTAAGGTGGTGTCCGAACGCGGCGAGTTAATCGCGGTGGCGCGTGCGACGTCTCGTGTAACGGCGATCATCGAGCGAATCTTCAACGTCGAGTAGAGACGGAATCCGGAAAGCGAAACCTCACGCAGGTTTCGCGCTTCCCGTTGTGGAGAATCGCGAAATGTCGAGGACGACCTTTCGCTCTCGTACAATTAACAGAACCCGGATTATCTCCCGTCAACGTGCGTGCTGAAATCAGGCTCACTTTACTCGGTTGACCGGCTTTGTTAGGTTGGTCGGCTAAGATAAAGGAAAAAGGGAAAGTAAGAACTCCTGATGCCTCTTCCATCCGCCCGTAAGCGGGAAGTCATTCAAGCCAACGCTCGAACCAGCAACGACAGCGGCTCCCCTGAAGTCCAGGTGGCGCTACTCTCGGCGCGGATCGATCAGCTGACCTCGCATCTCGCGACGCACAAGAAAGACCATCACACGCGTCGCGGACTGCTGCGGCTGGTCGGCAAGCGTCGCCGGCTGCTTGATTACCTGCATTCGCGCGATTTCTCGCGCTACAAGGGGCTGATCGAAAAGCTCGGCATCCGGAGATAGGCCGCACATATTACGCCGCGATGCCCGCAACATTCGGGCACGCGGGCCTTGGCCAGCCGCCCGGTTGGCATCAGGGCGCGCCCCCTGCGGCGCCACGCGGGCGAAATCCCGCAAACGTCGGCGGCCTTAAGTCCTCCCTCACAGGTGATTGATGTACCAGAAACTCGAAATTGATTTCGCGGGGCGCAAGCTCTCGCTCGAAACCGGCCGCCTGGCGCGGCAGGCGCATGGCAGCGTGCTCGCCACCTACGGCGATACCGTGGTGCTAGCGACGGCGGTCTCGCAGTACGAAGCGCGGCCCAACATGGATTTTCTGCCGCTCACGGTCGACTACGTCGAGAAGACTTTCGCCGCCGGCAAGATTCCCGGCGGTTTTTTCAAGCGCGAAGGCCGCGCCTCCGAGAAGGAAATCCTGACCTCGCGTTTGATCGACCGCGCGATGCGTCCGCTGTTTCCCAAGGGCTACGATCGCGAGACGCAGATAATCGTCACGGTGCTCTCCGCCGATCGCGACAACGATCCCGACATGCTGTCACTGATTGCGGCGTCGGCCGCGCTCGAAGTCTCGGACATCCCGCACGGCGGTCCGGTCGCGAGCGTGCGGATGGGCCGGGTGGACGGCAAGATAGTCGTCAATCCGACCCACACCGAGCTCGAGGGCAGCGACGTCTCGATGGTGGTCGCGGCGAATCCGGAATCGATCATGATGCTCGAGGGCGGTGCGCAGGTGGTCGAAGAAGAGACCATCCTGGAGGCGCTGTTCACCGCGCACGAGGCGATGCAGCCGATATTTGCGATGCAGGAGCAGTTGCGCGCGAAGGCCGGCAAGCCCAAGCGCGAGTTCGTCGCCAAGGAACGCGACAGGACGCTGCTCGCTGCCGTCGAGAAGCACATCGGCGACGCGATCGAGAAAGCGCTCGCGATCAAAGGCAAGAAGGAACGCGCGGCGGCGCTCTACGCCCTCAGCGACAAGGTCGTGGCCGAGCTCGGCGAGAAATTTACCGATCGCGCCAAGGAAATCGTCGATGCGTGCGACTACCTGGTGCGCACGCGCGTGCGCGGCGCGATCCTCGACGACGACAAGCGTATCGACGATCGCAAATCCACCGAGATTCGCCAGCTGAGCGCCGACGTGCAGGTGCTGCCGCGGACGCACGGCTCGGCCGTGTTCACGCGCGGCGAAACGCAGGCGCTGGCGACGGTGACGCTCGGCACGTCGTCGGATGAGCAGAAGATCGACGCGTTGCTCGGCGAGCGCTTCAAGAAATTCCTGCTGCATTACAATTTCCCGCCGTTCTCGACCGGCGAAGTAAAGTTTCTGCGCGCGCCTTCGCGACGCGAAATCGGACACGGCGCGTTGGCTGAACGCGCACTCTCGCCGATCCTGCCCGACGAAGCCGACTTCCCGTATACGATTCGCGTCGTGTCGGAAGTGCTCGAGTCCAACGGCAGTTCTTCGATGGCCACGGTGTGCGGCGGCAGCCTGGCGCTGATGGACGCGGGCGTGCCGATCAAGTCCGCGGTCGCGGGAATCGCGATGGGCTTGGTCAAGGAAGGCGACAAGGTCCGCGTCATCACGGACATCCTGGGCGACGAGGATCATCTCGGCGACATGGATTTCAAGGTCGCCGGCACCAAGGTGGGCGTCACCGCGATCCAGATGGACAACAAGGCGGGCGGCGTGTCGAAGGAAATCATGCGCCAGGCGCTGCATCAGGCGCGCGACGCGCGCTTGCAAATCCTGGGCGTGATGGAGAAGGCGATCGGAGCGCCGCGCAAAGACGTCTCGCAGTACGCGCCGCGTATCGTCACGCTGCACATCAAGCCCGACAAGATTCGCGAAGTGATCGGACCGGGCGGCAAGGTAATCCGCGGGCTGGTCGAGCAGACCGGCTGCAAGATCGATATCGAAGACGACGGCACGGTGCTGATTGCGTCGGCGGACGGGGTCGCGATGGAAAAGGCGATCGGCATGATCCAGGCGATCACTGCGGAGCCGGAGGTCGGCAAGATCTACCACGGCACGGTGCGCAAGATCGTCGAGTTCGGCGCGTTCGTCGAGATAATGCCAGGCACCGACGGCCTGCTGCACATTTCGCAGATTTCCACCGAACGGATTCGCCGCGTCGACGACGTGCTGCACGAAGGCGACGAGATCAACGTCAAAGTTCTCGACGTCGATCGCAGCGGCAAGATCAGACTCTCGATGCGCGAGGCCGAGCAGGAAAAGAAGTAGCCGGCGCATGATTCAAAAGAGCGTCCTGCCCAATGGTGTGCGCGTTTTGACCGAGGCGATGCCGTCGGTGGTGTCGTCGTCGATCGGAGTCTGGGTCGAGAACGGTTCGCGCTACGAGTCGCCGGAAGAGAACGGCACCTCGCACTTCATCGAGCATCTGCTGTTCAAGGGCACCAGGCGGCGCACCGCCGCCGACATCGCCGAGGCGTTCGACAACGTCGGCGGAGTGCTGAACGCGTTCACCGGCAAGGAGTACACCTGCTACTACGCCAAGGTGCTCGGCAAAGACCTGGAGATGGCGACCGAGGTGCTGGCCGACATCTTCTTGGAGTCCGTGTTCGATCCGGCGGAAATCGATCGCGAACGGCAGGTCGTGCTGCAGGAAATCTCACAGGCCGAGGACACTCCGGACGATTTTATCCACGACCTGTTCACCGAAAATTACTGGAAGGGGCATCCGCTGGCGCTGCCGATTTTCGGCTCGGTCGAGACCGTCAACAAAATCGACCGCGAACTGCTGATGTCGTTCATGTCGGCGCGCTACCGCGCGAGCCGCGTGTTTATCGCGGCGGCCGGGCAGCTCGAGCATCAGCGGCTGACCGCGCACTGCGCGGACCTCTTCGGCGGCATCGAGGGCAACGGCAAGGTCGAGTCGATCTCGCCGCCGGTCGATCACCCGCTGGTGATGGTCCACGAAAAGGAACTCGAGCAGGCGCACATCTGCATCGGCGGCCCCGGCATCGGCAACACGCATCCGCTGCGCTACGCCGGCTACGTGCTCAACACCGCGCTCGGCGGCGGCATGTCCTCGCGGCTGTTCCAGGAAGTGCGTGAGAAGCGCGGCCGCGTCTACAGCATCTACTCGTTCATCGCGTCCTACATCGATTCGGGACACTTCGGCGTTTACGCCGGCACCAATCCGGAATGGGTTGATGAAGTGCTGGAAGTCACGATTGCCGAATTGCGCAAGATGGAGCTCGACGGTTTGACGCCGGCCGAGCTCGCGCGCGCGAAGAGCCAGCTGCAGGGCAACATGCTGCTCGGCATGGAGTCGACCGATAGCCGGATGAACCGGCTCGCTCGCAACGAGGTGAACTTCCGCCGCGACGTCACGCTGGAGGAACTGGCGCAGGGGATCGAGGCGGTGACCAACGACAACATCGTCGAGCTGGCGTCGTCGTGGTTCAAGCCCGACAAGCTCGCGATGGTGCTGCTCGGCGACCTGAAGGGCCGCAAGATAACGGCGGACGTTTTCGCGCCGCTCGCGTAAGCGCGGAAAGACTCGCGCAGCGCGCGCGGTTATTGCGATTTCGACCTGCTGCCCAGGCTGTCCATATTGATAAACGGCATCGCGCCGCCGGTGACCTCGGGCATGATCCCGTTCCACTTCTGCAGCGCCTCGTACTGAATCAGCATCGGCGACAACGACGCGTTGAGCAGATTGTTCGCGTCGGACTGCGCCTTGGCCTTGATCATGATCGACTGCGCGATTCCGTTGGCCTCCGCGACGCGCTGCTCGGCCTCAGCCCGCGACTGCGCGACTTTGTTCTGCGCCTGCACCGCGCGCTGAGTTGCTTCGATCGCGGCGTTGATCGATTCCTCGACCTGCGGCGGCACGCGCAGCCCGCTGGTGAAGCTGATCGTGTCGAAGTGGA
>DASQHV010000391.1:0-2671 GCA_035631915.1 Candidatus Acidiferrales bacterium
AGGATCGCAACATGAAGGTCGGCGCCAAGGTCGCGCTCGCCATCATGGATCCCGAAAATCCATACCGCTACATCCAGGTTCGCGGCCCCGTGGTCACCGAAACCGAGACCGGCGCCAACGAGCACATCGACAGCTTGGCCAAAAAATACATGGGCGTGGACAAGTACCCGTTCCATCAGGCGGGCGTGGCGCGCGTGATTTATGTGATCGAGCCGGCGTCGGTGCAGGTGATGGGCTAGCCGCGCGCGCGAGGTTCCTGCCCAATTCGAGAGCTCTCGTTTTCGAACTGATTACCGACGCTCTCCGCCTATTGACTGGATATATCGTACGATATAGTTAAAGTCATTATAAACGCTGTAGCGGACTTCAGCCGCCCATCAGGAGGTTCCTCAAATGTTTGCATGCGGGACTCGACGCTTTCATCAACGACGCCATCATTGGGGCGACTTCGGCATGATGGGGATGCGGTCGCGCTGCTTCGGCCCCGGCGAAGTACGCCTCGCGCTGCTCTCGCTGATCGCCGAATCGCCCAAGCACGGCTACGAGCTGATGCGCCAGCTTGAGGAACGCTCCGGCGGAATCTACCAGGCCAGCGCCGGCACCGTGTACCCGACGCTCGCGCAACTCGAAGACGAAGGGTTGATCGCGTCGGACTCGGCGGAGGGCAAGCGCGTCTATCGAATCACCGAGCGCGGCACCGAAGAGATCAAACGCGAGGACGAAGCGATCAAGCGGATTTGGTGGCGCGCCCGGCGATGGGCCGCATGGCGTGGCGCGCTCGACCCCGACGCCGCTGAGATTCGCGGCCCCGCCGAGCGGCTGGTCAAGGCAGCGTTTCGCGCAGTCGCGGGCGAGACCGCGTCGCAGGAGCGAATCGCCTACGTTCGCGAGATCCTCGAGCGCGCGCTGCGCGACCTCGACTCCCTGCGCGACAAGCCGTAGCAACGAGGACCTCTGAATGCGGGGCTCGCGCCCCGCGCCCCCGGCAGGGCCCAGCCCCTGCACCCAAGGCAGGAAACCGGATGCGGGCCGCGGCGGCCCTGTTAGGAGGTTTTGGCGCGAAGATTATTCCTCCCTCGCCTGCTCAGTTGCGGGAGAGGTCGCCGATGTAGCTGAGCATCGCGAAGCCAGCGGCGGGTGAGGGTGACCTCTCCCCATCCGTCATCCTGAGCGAGCGCTGCGCGAGTCGAAGGACCTCCGCGCAGCGACGCACCTACGCTTTCGAACGCGAAGCCGACGCCCAAAGTTGTATCGACGCCGCGCGGTAGCCTAAGCTTCTCTTTCGTCCGATGGAAAATCGTATCGCTGAGAACGCGCATCCGCGGGTCTATCTCGAAACCTACGGATGCCAAATGAACGTCGCCGACTCGCAGACGGTTGCGGCCGTTTTGCGACGCGCCGGTTACGTCACCGCGGAGCGCCCCGACGACGCCGACGTAATCCTGCTCAACACCTGCGCGATTCGCGAGCATGCCGAGGAACGCGTGCTCGGGCGCCTGCGCGAACTCGCGCATCTGAAGCATTCGCGGCCCGGCGTGAAGCTGGGCGTGCTCGGATGCATGGCGCAGCACAATCGCGTCGCGCTGACGGAGAAGGCCGCCTACCTGGACGTCGTCGCCGGGCCCGACAGTTACCGCCGGCTGCCCGAGATGCTCGCAAATGCCGGCTTCGACGCCACGGTCGACGTCCGCCTCGATCGCGCCGAGACCTACGCCGATATCACGCCCGACTTCGGCGCCGGCGTGCGGGCGTACGTCACTGCGATGCGCGGGTGCGACAAATTCTGCGCCTTCTGCGTGGTCCCCTACGTGCGCGGGCGCGAGCGCTCGATTCCGCCGGCCGACTTGGCGCGCGAGATCGCGGAACTTGCGTCGCGCGGCGTTAAGGAAGTGGTGCTGCTCGGCCAGACGGTGAATGCGTATCGCCACGGCGATACCGACTTCGGCGCGCTGCTGAAGATCGTCGCCGCGATCGACGGTATCGAGCGGATTCGCTTCACGTCGCCGCATCCGGGCGAGATGACCGAATCGATAATCGATGCGATGGCGACCGAGCCCAAGGTGCAGCCGCATCTTCATCTGCCGGTGCAGTCGGGCTCCGACGGCGTGCTGGCCACGATGGAACGCGGGTACACCGTCGCGCAATACCTCGACCTGGTCGCGCGCGTCCGCGCCGCGATTCCCGACGTCGCGATCTCGACCGACATTATCGTCGGATTTCACGGCGAGACTGACTCCGACTTCGACGCCACCGCGGCGCTGATGCGCACGGTCGGCTACGACTCGGCGTTCATGTTCAAGTACTCGGTGCGCGAGCATACGCGCGCCTTCAAGCTGGGCGACTCGGTTAGTGAAACGGAAAAGGGCCGGCGGCTCACCACGTTAATCGCGCTGCAGGAGGAGATGTCGCTCGCGCGCAACTGTGCGATGGTCGGACGGGTCTACCCGGTGCTGGTCGAGGGTCCGGCGCGGCGCGGCGGCGGGATGATGGCCGGGAAGACGCCACAGTTCAAGACGGCGATAATCTCTGGAGCCGAGCGAATCGCAGCGGGATACACCGTGAACGTTCGCGTCGATTCCGCTACCGGGCACTCGCTGATGTGCTCGATCGCGGCATACTTCGAACAGGAGGCCGCAGACGCCCAGAAAAAGGCGGACCTCCACAAGGGCGC
>DASQHV010000392.1:0-11763 GCA_035631915.1 Candidatus Acidiferrales bacterium
TCCACGATTGTCTCGAGTGCGACGCGCGCTTCGAGTCGTGCCAGCGGTGCACCAAGGCAGAAGTGGATGCCTTCGCCGAATGCAACATGGTCGTTGGGCGTGCGCCCGACGTCGAATCGCTCGGGCTCCGGGAATTGAGCCGGGTCGCGATTGGCGGCGCCAAAAATGACCGCCAGCAGTGCGCCGGATTCCACCGGAGTCCCGCTTACCGTGGTATCGGTCGTCGCGAAGCGCATCAGGGTCTGGATCGGACTGTCGTAACGCAGCATCTCCTCGACCGCCGACGGTATCAGCGTTCGATCTCCGCGCAGCCGCTGGTACTCCGCAGGATTGCGAGCCAATGCCAGCAACCCGTTTCCGATCAAATTGGTGGTGGTCTCGTTGCCGGCCAACAGCAGGAGCACGACGAAGGCGAGCAGCTCGTCCGTGCTGATCTTCTCGGCGGTGTCATGCGCCGCGACCAATGCGCTGACCAGATCGTCGGCGGGCTCTGCCCGGCGCCGCTCGATTTGGCGCGTGAAGTACTCGCGCAGCGCCGAGACGGATTCGCTGACTACGGGATCGATCGCCGTTCCGGGCATCGCCGCGCTGTTGGAAGCGATCGCGTCGGACCATTTCCTGAAACGCGCGTGATGTTCAGCCGGGACGCCAAGCATCTCGGCGATGATAACGACTGGCAGCTGGTCCGCAAGCGCGCTCATCGCTTCAAGCCGCCGCCCGCTGACGTTCTCGTCGAGCAATCGGCCGGCAATCTCCCGGATGCGCGGCTCGAGTGCGTTGATACGGCGTGGACTGAAGTCACGCGCCACCAACCTGCGCAATCGCGTATGCACGGGCGGGTCGGAGAACGGCATCGTCGGCACGCCGCCGAACGGGTCGGCGCCCGGCACGATCGCGTACTGAGGAAGCACGCTCGAGAATCGCAAGTGATCGCGTACCACCGTTACGACATCGGCGTAGCGCGCTATTAGAACCGCGGGCAATCCCATGTTGACGCGCCGCGGTGGACCGCTGAGCAGCGGCGCGTAATGCCGGTATGGGTCGGCAAGGAATGACGGGTCGAACGGGTTGTAGAGGACTTCTTCACTCATGTCGGCCATTCAAACGCGCTGCCAACGCGAGTGCAATCGCGAAATCGGCGATCTGATTCGGCGGATCAGCGGGCGCCAATTCGCTCCGGGCGGCCGTCGCCAGTGCGCAAGCGGAGAAGACGTAAACCTCCGACCAGGCCCAGCCTGCTATTTCCCTGTTTCCTTGCGCTCTGCCTGGCGCGGTGAGATGAGAAAAAGCGCAACCCCCGGATGAATCGCGCGCGCCCGCTCTGATTCGACGCTGAATTGCTTCAACTGGAATTCAATTCCCAGGCGCGATACTTCCTCATCTTGATCCTTCGCCAAACTACCCGCCGGTGACGGACGCGATGCGATGCGAGCAATTGCTGGAATAGATGTAGGGGGCACCAACACCGACGCGGTCCTGGTGCGCGGTGGCCAGGTGATGGAGTGGGCCAAGGTGCCCACCACCCCCGACGTCCGCAGCGGTATCGTCGATGCGCTCGCGCGGTTGCCCGGCGCAGCTGGCGTCAGCCGCGTTCACATCGGAACGACGGCCTTTACGAACGCCTTGGTCGAACGTCGCGCACTGGAACCCGCCGCCGCAATTCGATTGGGAAAGCCCGTGTCCGAATCGCTTCCGCCGACCTGCGATTGGCCGGACGACTTGCGCGACGCGGTCGATATTCGCAGTTTCTTTGTCAGCGGCGGGCGCGAGTACGATGGCCGTCCGATCGGAATCCTCGACCGCGCCGAGTTGTGCGACGTCGCACGGCAACTTGCCGACGCCGGTATCGCACAAGTCGCAGTGACGGGGGTATTCGGCCCCTCTCATCCGGAAGACGAAGTTCAGGCCGCCCAGTGGCTGCGCGCGGAGAATCCGAATCTCCACGTATCGCTGTCGCATCGAATCGGCCGGTTCGGGATTCTCGAGCGGGAGAACGCGACGCTGCTCAACGCGATTCTGCAGCCGCTGGCCGCGCGCACCCTGGCCGCCTATCAGACAGCCGTTGGCGCAATCCTGTTCATCAGCCAGAACGATGGAACCGTCGCGCGCGGCGATGTCGCCGCCGAGATGCCAATCTTCACCGTCGCGTCGGGACCGACCAACAGCCTGCGTGGCGCGGCGCTGCTCGCCGCCTCGCGCGACGCGATCGTGCTGGACGTCGGCGGCACCACAACGGACGCCGGGGTTTTGCACCTCGGCTATCCGCGGCCTGCGGGCCTCGATCTCACCGTCGCCGGCGTCCGCACCAACTTCAGGATGCCCGACTTGTTCTCGATCGGCCTTGGCGGTGGAAGCCTGATCGATCCCGCGACCGGCGCCGTGGGACCGCAAAGCGTCGGTTTCAGATTGACTCAGGAGGCCAGGGTGTTCGGCGGCCCCACGCTTACGCTTACCGATGTCGCCGTTGCCGCCGGACGACTTGAGCTTGGCGATCGCTCCCGCGTGGCGGATCTCGATCGAACGGTCATTGAGCGCGTGGACGATTATCTGCGCGGTCGCCTCGCGCGGCTGCTCGAAAACTACGAGCGAGTCGGCGAGGCGCTCCCGACAATTCTGGTTGGCGGAGGCGCGGTGCTGATCGAAGATCTTCTTCGAGGCCTCGGCCGGACCGTGATTCGGCCGGCGTACGCCGACGTGGCGAATGCTTATGGCGCCGCGATGGCGCAGGTAGGCGGCGAAGCCGATCTGACATTTGCCTCGTCGGAACTTTCGCGGGCCGAGGCCTTGGTCCGCGCCGAGCGCGAGGCACATCGCCGCGCCGCCGAGGCTGGCGCCTCGCCCGGGTCGATCATCACGATGGAACTGGAAGACTCGGCGCTCTCATATCTTGCCGCCGATGCGCTCAGGGTACGTGCGCGGGCGGTGGGCGACATCGGGGAATCTTGAAGCGTGAGTTTTGACATCCGACACTCGGATATCAGCGCGCTGGCGCTGGGCTCGGCCGTGCTCGGGACCGGAGGCGGCGGCAACTCGTACTACGGCCAGCTGGTCGCGCGCCGCCTGCTCCGGGACGACGCGGCGGTGCATGTGATCAGTGTTGACGAGATGGATTCCGCCAGCTACGCGATTACTTCGGCGGCGATCGGCGCGCCGCTAGTGTGCCTGGAAAAGCCGCCGAGCCTTCCCGCGCTGCACGTCGGCTTGAATTCGGTCTCGTCGAACCTGAACGGGAAAATAGGCGCATTCTTTGCCGCCGAGATCGGCGGCCTGCAATGCATGTTTCCGCTGCTGCTCGCGGCCGAGACCGGGAAGCCGCTACTCGATGGCGACGCGATTGGGCGCGCGTTCCCCGAACTCCAGATGACTACGTTTTCGATTTACGGCACCACGCCCGGCCTGCCCAACGCGCTCAGCAGCGAGCGCGGTTTGCTCTACGCGGGAGCACCTGGTGCAGCCCAAGAATCGCGCGAGCGGCGGGCGGCCGATGACCCACCCGGAATTGAAACGGAACGAATGTTCAGGAAGATCTGTTCCGACAACGGCGGGCTCATTTATCTGACCGCCGCGTTCGATCGCGAATCGCTCCAGCGGACGCTGATTCGCGGCACCATCTCGCTGGCGCTCGAGATTGGACGGGCGGTGCAATCCGCTCGCGCGGCGCATCGCGATCCCGCCCTAGCTATAGTCGAAGCGGGCGGCGGCAGACGATTCATCGCAGGAAAAATCGTGGACGTCGAGCGGCAATTTCGTGCCGGCCACGATTGGGGACAGGTGCGAATCGAAGGCGTCGATGATGACAATGGGCGTGACGCCGAAATCTCGTTCAAGAACGAATACCTCATTCTTCGCATCGGGGACGAAGTCGCGCTGACCGTTCCCGATTTGATCAGCCTGGTCGAGACTGAGAGCGGAACGCCGGTCAGCACCGAGATACTGCGTCCCGGGTTACGCGTGACGGTGATCGGGCTGCCATGTTCGCCACTGATGCGCACTGCGCGCGCGCTCAAGTCCGTCGGCCCGGCGGCATTCGGCTACGACCTTCCCTATGTACCGCTCGGCTGAGTCGATCAGAGTCATTGAGCGAAGGTGCCCATTGGTAGATGTCACAATTTGATCTCAGACGTCATTCAGAAATTATCGTGGCAACCACGGCGCGGACGGCGAATGCCGCGGAATCGCAGTGAAAGAGAGGTTGCACAACGAGAATTCGCTCGCGATTATGGCAAGGCAGTCGGGCGTTGTCTGGTATTTCGAGCTTTCGACGCGGATCATTTCAAGTCATGAATGGAGTTCGCATGCGCGCAGTCAGATTGGCAATCGTGATACCCCTCCTCTCGGCGATTTTCGTTCTCGCCGTGGGCGAGTCGAGACTTGGACAACAGCCCCATGCGCAAGTTACCGCGGCAACCGGGCCAGCGCCACTGACTGCGCCCGCGGCGCCTGGTCGGCCGCAGCCGTTCGCGACGATTGGCGCGCTGCCCGCGCTGTTGCCCGCACCGGGCACTCAACTCGTGGCGGTACCCACCGGCCAAGCAACGCCGCGCGAGTTCCGATGCACCTGCTCGGGGCCAGGAAATCCGACGCAATGGGCGGGCGTCGTCGCATCGTCGAGCTACATCCTCGCCAGGCAGTCCGCCCGCGCTCAATGCGCAAATTTTGGAATAAACGCGAACGCGCAATCGCCATTCATACCACCGGTCACAAGCGCATTTTCATCCCGGCCGTCACTCAGCACCGGTAGTGCGATCACGTCGCGCGCGCAGCTTGCGACCACCGTCACGGAAATCACGCAAGAGCAGCAGAACCAAGCGCTTTTGGAACAAGTGCACGGCAGGTGCTCGGCATGCGCGTGTGATTGATTTTGATTCTATCCCCGACGCCTGCTCGTGCTCTGATTTCAGTGCAGCATCGACGAGGGGTTTTATAGAATGACTGAACCCGGGGAGCAGCTGCGGCCTGTTGCGGCGCGAGTACAGCATCGCGTGAGCAGCAAACTAAGCGAAGTCTGGTGGGCTTTCATGCTGCGCGGTATGTTCGCCGGACTGCTGGGTATCTGCGCACTGATCTGGCCCACTCCCAGCTTCACAATCCTGACGCGTCTGGTCGGTCTCTATTGTTTGGCGGACGGTCTGTCGGGATTGATGGGGGCGTTGAGAGTATCCGACCGCGGTAACTACGTGCTTCAGGCTGCCGTAAGCCTCGTCGTCGGAGGGGTTCTCGTGTTTCTACCGGGCGCGTCGGCCCGAACCCTCTTCAGGGTCTTCGGCGGCTGGGCGCTCTTCACGGGCGTCAGCCACATTCTGGCCGCTCGGCGCGCGAACCTTGAGGGCAGTGATAGTGGTCTCAGATCCACTATGGGAGGGGCAGTGGGATTACTCGGTCTGGCGTTGCTGATCTGGCCAGGAACTGGGTTGGTCACCATCTCGTGGATCGTTGCTCTGCTGGCTTTGCTGTTGTCAGCGCTTTTGATTTACCTGGCACTCCGCCTCAAGCGGCTCAAGAAGCGGGTGGACGAACTGCGACCTGTTCCTTTCAAGAGTTCTGTGTGAAGCGGAATTCGAGTGTCTCGAAGATCGCTATCGAATTGATGCGTTCGGAATCGCCACCGCGTTGAGCACAGGTGCCGCCGATATCAACGAAGATTTCGCTATTCGCTGCTCCCGAACCACTTCTCGTAAAGGTGCTGATAAGTGCCATTTTCACGGAGGGACATCATCGCATTGTCGACCTTCTTGCGCAGCGGGCTGCCCAATTGAAACATCATCGCGAGCGGCGCGGTATTGAATTGCGGACCCACCATCTTCGCTCGACCCTTGCCGTCGTGAGCGGCATAGTACAGCAGCACCGGTGCGCCTGACACGACCGCATCTACTTTCTTTTGCAACAGAGAGCTGAACATTTGCTCCGTCTTCGCGAACTCCACTACTTCGACATTGTGCTCCCGCAGATAAGCAACCGCAGTACTATTGGCTATCGTGGCAACCTTCTTACCCGGTAGATCGGCGGGACTCTCGATCGCGCCGCGAATCTTCTGAACCGTTAATGTCGCGCTGAGTTGTGCGGTATAGAACGCCACGAAGACAACACCGGCAAACATCCACACCAAAGCAAGAATGCGGGCAAGCCAATGCCCAGGAAGCTCCTGAACCTGTGAGACGAGCGCCGTCGCCGCCCAAATCATCGCGTGAAAGATGCCTGGAAGGTAGCGTTCACTATGGGTGATCCCTGTCTCGCTGCGCCGGTCAAGCAGCCATAGGATGTGCGCCGGTATTAGAATCAAAACCGCTGCAATGCCCAACCAGACGAGGATCATTGGCGACAAAAGCAGATCCACCAGATCTAGTAGCGGGTTTGCAGGTCTCTCCGACTCCCCGGTATCTCGCACCAGGATGCCGAGACCAGCATCGCCTATGGGGTATGAGAAGTCGAATTGCGCGTCTCTAGCCGAGGTGATGTAGACAGGTGAAATCACGATATCGGTTTTGTTCGACTTCATTGAATCGAAGAGCGCTGATGTATCATTCATAACCTGGTAGTCGGACTTCAATTTCAGCCGCGCGGCGATGGCGTCCCAGAGGTCGACGCTGAAGCCGGTCAGGACGCCATTTTCATCAATGACAAAGGGCGCGACTGGAAATATTCCGACGCGCAACTCGCCGCTCGGCGTTTGCGCATGAGCCGAAGCATTCGAAAGCAGCACGATCGCTAGCGCGATAGCGCAGCTTATCAGCTCGCAACTTGCCCAGCATGTACCTTTCGACGCGAAAGTCCCTGCCCGCGCCACTTTCTCTGTGTCGAAGTCGTTGTCCCACGAACATTGGCTAATGTTAGCGACAGTGGCGGTGGTGTTCATGGGGCTTTGGTAGGTCACTGCACTTCCCGCGGTGGTTTCCTGCTAGTCCGAGGAACGCCCAGTCCCTGCCGGTCCTCTTCTGAAGCCTCCAGTTTCTCCTCCTCGTCCGCAAAAGACCGCGCAATCGCGTTCAGGTCATGAGACGCATGCGAGCCTTGATCAGCGATCCTATCGCCGCTCTGCCCCCAGAACGCCACGCCGCGTTGGAACATCAGCAGTTGTCGGCGCCCAAGACGCAGAAGATAGGCAGCACCAGGATGGACCATTCGGAAAATGATCAACTGTGAGGCTACATCCAGAAGAATCGCCACTGCAACGAGATCGCGCACCGATGCCAGGGCGCTTCGCAGGAGTCCGGATCGATGGCCCATTCCAAGCACCAAATCCCACAGGAATGGAGGGTTGCCCGCACGAGCATCTTTCACGCCGTCGCGCACACCCAGCACAGTCGCTACGGTGGGTTGAAGGATGAAGCGAAGCCGGCCAGGTCCATGGAAACGGGCCACCATGTCATCCGCGAAGCGCCTTGATAGCACGTAGAGCTCACCAGTCTTAAAAAACTCAACGACCGCGAACGGAATTGCTGCGACGAGCACCGCAACGACAAGTGCCATTAGAAGTGTGCTGCGGGAGATAGAATTCTTCAACCAGGAAGCCTCGAGGAGATGGCAACAAGCATGTACTAAAGTGGCCGCATCTGCGGCCGCAGTGATTCATTGAGTGGCGTTCGGTTGTTCAGGCTCATCAGTCAGTGGTCAAGATGTTGAACCCGGACCCGCTGTGGGTCTCGCTAGTGACTGGCACATCAGTGATGATTAACGTTGATCCCGGCGAAACTGCGGGGCGCGCCTGTTCAAGAAATTCCGGCGCGATGGTCACACGTTTGGCCAACTCCTTGATGTCCAACGCGGGAGCGGAGCCGAAGCTCGCGGTCGAGATCCATTCCCGGCGCCCACTCGCGTCGAATTTGTCGAGGGCTGAGTAGACTTGACTTCCAACGCCGTGGCCCAAGCCGGTCGTGGACACCGCGGCGCGTCCGATCTCAATGCCATTGCGATAGACGTACATCTGCTGGTCTGCAGTACTTAGTATAATAGACAAAGGGCCAGTCGGGGCTTTTTCCGGATGCCACTCGAACTTGCCCGCGGCCAGTGGCGATGTAGAAGGCGCGCCGGTCTGGCCCGATAGCAGACGCCCGGGCTCCGCGGTCTCGCCCGGCGCAAATTTGTCGTCGGTAATGATTACGCTCGTGCCATTGCTCGTGACGGAATAAAGCCTTTGAGCGAAATCTACCGGCAACCTCACACAACCGTGCGATGCTGGATATCCGGGCAGGTGACCGGCGTGCATGGCGATGCCGCTCCACGTCAGCCGCTGCATGTGCGGCATCTTCGCCCCTTTGTAGATATTCGATTCGTGCCTGACCTTCTTCTGCAAGATGGTGAACATACCCGTAGGAGTCGCATGGCCCTTTTTTCCGGTACTGACCGTCGAGCGACCAATACGGACGCCATTGCGGTACACATACATTGCCTGTTCCGGAAGGCTCACGATGACGACGACTGGTCCGGCGGGTGAGATTTCAGGATGCCAGACGTAATCACCGGGTTTGAACTCAGGAGCTAACGGCTGAACTTCCCGGCCCTTCGTATGTCCTGCCGCACTTGCGGTGAGTGACGTAGCTAGAATGAGGGCGACCAAGAGTGCGAGTTGTCGTTTCATCACAGTCCTTGTAGGTGATCGGCCATTGAGTGTTCATGGAGCAGAGCGGTGATGCATCAGCAGTTCCAGTCGCCGCATTACTGACCAATGCCAACCGCCGTATCGACCCGCCATTTGCTCCGTCGGCTATTTCCTGTCGAACTGCACCTCGGACCATGATTGTTGGGTCATGATGAATGGCTCGGGGGTGACGCTGATCTCGCCGCGGAATGGCCAGTCAAGCGCGACTATCAGCACAACGACCAGCGCAAGGGTCGCCGCCAGTACGCCCGTCATCGCCATGTGCATGCCGAAGTGTTGGTAGCCGAAGAAATAGGTAAAATCGGTGGTGATAACCGCGCCGAAGAATATGATCCACCAAACGACGCTGGGTACATGGCCTTGAACCGCGGAGAGTCGGCTGCTGCGCGCTTGGTAGAGCTGGTTCCACGCTCTGAGCAACTCGGCCTCGATCACAGCTTCGCCCAAATTTTGCGGCTGGATCGTCGCAATCGCTGTGTTTACCTCGCGGAGCGGTTTCCATCCCTGGTCGGGGGTCTTGCCGGCACGTTGAAAGGGCCATTCCTCGGTCACGACAACGTTTACGTAGCGCGCTACCGCGTCGCGAATCGGCTGGCCCTTGGCCTCCGGCAAGCCCTGTGTGTCGAGGTAAATCCCGCCGGCATAGTCAGATTCGTTCTCCACAAGATCGGACGCCTTGCTGAAAGACTCCCATGTAGCGATCGCAATGAAAGCGAGCAGGACCGCGTACAGCACTCCGATGACGGCAATCGTGAATCCGGCAAGATCGTTGTGCGCTCTGCGCACACCCACGTGCACCACCCGATGAAAGATGAGAAGCCCGACGCATGAGACCGCCGTGAAGAGCGCAACCAGGATGGTTCCCCAGAGCCAAGTTGGATTGTTGTAGATCCAGTCGACTATCATGCGCTCCTTCAATTCAAGCTGTCAGATTTCAAAGACATGCTGGTTTTGCGTCTACCGACAATTCCGCAGTGCCAATATCTCACGGATGAGACTCTACATGGCAACGCGTCGATTCCCACAAGCGGACGACGTCGAGGTTTGTTCAGTAGTTCCAGGGTCACTCCGACGAGTCTTGCCTACCCCAGTAAGATCGGAGCTGTGGGAAGGCTACCGTGATGCCGAAATTTATCGTCGTCTGCGGCGCGATCGGCGCGTACTGCCGATAGGCCATCCACTCTCCCGTGACGAACAGACTCATCGGAGGCAGGCTCGGTCGCACCAGCGTGCGGCCGATTCCAATGCTCAGCGGCAGCATCGTCGGAGAATGGTGATGCCATCCCATGGTCCAGTCAGCCTCCGCCGATCGCAGGTACCATTTGTCCCAAAGATGAAGCGCCAGGACCGGTTGAAGCTGAAACGTATTCTGCGGTGGACGATTCGGCGACGTGTATGCGAATGAGACTGGATTCTGCGCGATGAACCCGACCAGCAATCCTGGGATACCGGTGTAAATCGCACCAAGCGCCGGACCGACCTGCCACGCGCCCTGTCCGGCGCTCCTGGAAGTGGCGGTAGGAAACACAAATGTTGGTCCGATGCCCACCAGGAGCCCGGTCTTTTTTCTCTCCGGCCACGGAAGGACTGCGAGATCGAAGACCGGCAGGTCGCCGAACTCGGTGCGGGTTCCGCCACGTGAACTGGGAACCGTCACCAGCGCCAGGGTGGGCCGGATCAGCTGATTGAACGGAAGGAAGGTTCGGGGCGGTACACGCGGGATCAGCGGTCTCACGATGAGCTGATTGGTCTCGTAGTCCCTTACGCACGCGGGCGGCGTGCAAGGCCCGTAATTTGCCGGCGTGTAACTGTCCCGTACGATCAATTGGGGCAGGGTCGTAAGTGGATTTGTGAAATCCTGCTCCAGCTTCTCTTCATCGGTGACGGTCAAGGGCGGAGGGGACTGCGCGCGCGCCCTCCCTCCGGCTGCCAGAGTAATCAACAGAATGAAAAGCGCGATTTGAAGGCGCCAAGTCGGTGTAATTCGTCGGCAGTTGTCCATAGAAACAGGATCCTCGACGTCGACGTCGGACGCCGCACCTTCTAGCACAAAGGCAAACGAAAGCCGCTGGTCTCGTTTACCTAGTGGCCTCCGCTGGGAAAGAGAAATGTTATTTGTGCGCGGATTATCCATTGGGGTTCGCCCGCGGGATGCTTGAGAAGATCATACGAGCCAAGCTGAAGGCTGAGCGACTGCGGTCCGATATTGAAAGCCTTGCCGACATCGGCGCCGATCGGCAGTACCCATGCGTCCTTCGTATCGGCGGTCCAGTCGTACGAGATTGGAGGATCGATTTGCGCATACCATCCGCTTTCCAAGTTGTAACTGACATCCGGCTCGATATAAGTAAAGTTCACGCTTCCGCGCCCTCGATCGCCCGCAAAGGACGTCAGATGGTATGTGAGTATGCCGTTGAACCACGGTCCGTCTGAATAGATCAGAGCGGCCGTCGGACCAGCCGACCACCTTCCAGTTCCGAGCTGTTTCCCGGTCGCGGTGGGAAACTCGAAGATCGGACCGACGCCCCAAATCCATTTGCTGGCGCCCGATGGCGTCAAAAAGAAGGAGGTTTGCAAATCATTCAGTCCGAATTGTTCGTGTGGACTCGGTGCATAAGTCACAGACTCGCTGGGTCGCACGATCAGATCCCAATCCTTGGTCAGGCGAAAGGGTAGCAACGGTTGGAAGTTTAGGCTCTGTCCGGCGTTGTGCCGGGGTCCAATCCGAAATCCGGTGGTGTCTTGAATCTGCAGTTTCACGAAGTCTTCAAAGGGATTGTGGACGCTTTTGGCCAGATCCTGCTCCGAAAGATTTGCCGGCGGCGATTCCGGAGCTGGTTGTGCATGTGCCGGTGGCCCTGGCAACGTCGCGAGCACCGACCATAGCAGCATCAACAGAGTTCGATCGGTCATTCAATACTCGCGCCGGTTGCCCTCCATGTACGCCGGCTTCGTTGTTGCGTTGGTTAGTTCTCGTCGACGAATCGAGCTCGAAAACGAGTGCCAGCGACACGGATTTTCGTGTTGCCTCCGATTCTTGACCAATTTCGCTCCCCGCATTCCATCCGACCAAGGTCTGATTTCACTACCACTTCACTTTGAAGCAGCATTTCATCCGATTGTGTTGGGTGATCGGCCAAATTGACACAGCACTTACCAAACCGGAT
>DASQHV010000393.1:0-1543 GCA_035631915.1 Candidatus Acidiferrales bacterium
GATCGCGAGGTAGACAATCGCGCCGCCCAGCAGCGGCATCCGCGGGATCTCGCGCACGCGATGCTCGAGCGAAAGCCAGATTAGTGCGATCGCGGCCGGGAGAAACACCGCGACGGGTCCCTTGGCGAGAGTGCCGAGTGCGAGCAGCGCAGCGCAAGTCAGCATCCAATTGCGGGCTGCACGATCCGCAAACGAGCCGGCGCGACTGGCACAGAGAAATGCGCCAAGCGACGCGGTCAGAAAGAACGCGAGCGCGGGATCGAGCGTCGCGAATCGCGCAAAGGCGAAGAAGAGCGGACTCAGGGCAAGCGCAATCGCGGCGAGCAAGCCGCCCGCTGCCCCGAACATTGTTTCCGCGATCGCGGCGGTGACGACTCCCTGTCCGATACTGAATATCGCGGCGGGCAGTCGAACGGCGAACTCGTTTGCGCCGAAGAGACGAATCGCCCCGGCGTTCGCCCAGTACATCAGCGGCGGCTTTTCGAAATAGAGCTCGTAGTTGTTGCGCGGCGTCACTAAGTCGCCGCTGACGACCATCTCGCGCGCGATCTCGGCGTAGCGGCCCTCGTCCGGCTCCCAGAGCGCGGGACGGCCGAGGCCCGGGAGATAAATCCACGCCGCGATGAGGCCCACAATTGCGAGGCGAAGGGATCGGCTCGACGCGCGCATCGTGGAGCAGTGTCGCGATGCGATCGCGCGCGGTCAACCAGAGTCGGAGAGAGAAGACGCGGGGCTGCGCGCCCCGCACCCCCGGCAGGGCCCAGCCCTGCACCTGGGGGAGGAAAGAGAAGATACGGCCGCAGCGGCCTGTTGGAAGTTTAGGCGCGAAGACGCGAAGCGGACGGAGCGGAGAACGCCTCAGCAAGGCTGGCTTTAATTCGACGGGGCGGTCTGCAAGAATCGTCCGTAGCGACGGTAACGGCGCGCGGACTGTCAGGCGTGCCGAGCGAGTATCTGCTTGAGCTTCCCGGGGAAAATAACACCGATTCGTGGTGGCGGCGCCTCGAACGCGTCGCGCGCGCCGACCGGCATGGTGCCGATCGTGGTGCCGGTTTACAACGAGGCAGCCAACCTGGAGTCGTTGTGGGCGCGGCTCAAGCCCGTGCTCGAAGGAATGCAGCGGCCCTGGGAGGCGGTGTTCGTCGACGACGGGTCGCGTGACGAATCGCTCGGGATACTCTGCGGGATAGCGGCGGCCGAGGAAGGCCGCGTGTGCGTGGTCGAGCTGGCGCGCAACTTCGGACAGCATTCGGCGATCCTGGCCGGCTTTCGGCAGTCTCGCGGCGACGTCGTCGTGACGCTCGACGCGGACCTGCAAAATCCGCCGGAAGAAATTCCGCGACTGATCGCTGCGATCGACGACGGCAACGACGTCGTTGGCGGCTGGCGCGAGGAACGGCATGATCGCCCGTTTCGGCGGCTCGCGTCGCGTCTGCACAACCACCTGACCTCGCTGATCGTCGGCGTGCCGATGCATGACTACGGATGCATGCTGCGCGCATACCGTCGCCATATTGTCGATACGGTCGTCGATTGCGACGAG
>DASQHV010000394.1:0-11047 GCA_035631915.1 Candidatus Acidiferrales bacterium
GCCGAGCGGCCGAGGTCGGACGTCGCCATCGCGATCGCCTCGTCCAGCGTGTCCGCCGCCTCCCATCCCATGCGCGCCGCGACTTCGGGCTGCTCGCATCCCGCCGCGATCACGCGCCCGACGTGCTGACGCGCCGGCTCGCCCCAATACCACATGTAGAACGGATGCACGCCGTGGTACGCGTTGCCGTAGCGGTACATGTGGATGTAGGTGGGGTTGCGCGCGAATTCGCGCTCGAAGGTTTTCTCCAGCTCGACGGCGTCGGTGGTCTCGGCCAGGCATCGATGGAAAAACTCGATGTAGCTCGGATGATGCTCGGGATGGAACTCGTCGCGCAGCGGATGACAGACGATCATCGTGCCGCCCTCGCGCACCAGCGGCTTGTTCCGATACATGTTGAACAGGTAGCCAAGCCCGGTGCACTGCACGAGCACCGGGTTCATGATCGAGTTGACGTTGTACGGACAGATGTACGGCACACCGACGATCAGGATGTCGGCCTGTCCTTTGACCGGCACCGCGTACTGCTGGAAGACGCGCGCGAGCGCCTTCTGATGCACGCTCTCAGTGTCGCCGGCCCACACGCCGATCATCCCGTACGGCGCGGCGTAGTTGTGCAGCACCGAGCGGCGCATCGCGGGCGACATGTTGCCCAGCGTCCACTGGAAGCCCTTCAGCCGCGAGCGATCCCAGTCCGTGAACTGATCTTCGTTCTTGTGCAGAAAATCCAGCATCCCGCCGTACATCCGCGTGTTCACCGCGGTCTCGACTTGAAAGATGTTCAGCGACTTGTGAATCAGCTTGCCCATCCGATCGGACGATCGATGCAGCGCCGAGCGGGTAGGATCCATGTACGAATGCGAATCGCGCAACGTCTCGGGATTGTGGTGATGGCGCAGGCTCTGGTAGGGCGCCAGGCCGACCGCGACGGACTTGTGACCGCCGTCCATCGGCACCAGGTTGATGTTCAGGTAGATGAGCAGGTCGGACTCGGCCGCCCGCTTTGAGAGCCAGACTTCTTCGCCGTGCTCGGTCTTCCCCAGCATCGCAAGCTCGGCGCGATTCTCGGCGTCGAAGTTGTACAGCCGGTCGGGCCAGTACTGCTTGAAGGCGCGCTCGCCCACGCTGCGGCGGATTTCGGCCTCGGTCATGCGGCGATGTAGCGACGTGGCGATCACCAGGTGCACGTCGTCGACGCCGTAATCGGCCAGCGTCGTCAGCACCTGGTTAAGCAGGCGCTCGCGGATGTCGGGCCGGCGCATCTGCGGCAGCGGCAGGCTGATGTCGTCGATCGCGATGGTGACCCGCATGTTGGGATTGAGCTGCGCGAACAGCGGGTCCTGATTCTCGGGATGGAGCAGCGCGTAGCGAATCGCGGTGTCGGGATCGGCGAGCGGATCGAGCGGCGGCGGCGGATATATCACGCGGGTGCCGACCGGCAATTTCTCGAACAGAAATTCCTCGCCGTAGGGGATGATGCGGCGCTCGCTGCGCCGGTTGGTTGTGACGACCAGCTCGCGGCGCGCGCCGACTTCGCGGCGCATCTCCGCCGTCTTGAGTTCCTTGAGCTTGCTTTCAGGACGCGCCATTCGATCCTCTTGCGGTAAGGTCTGGGGCGAAGTTGTCGTGGTGGTGGTCTTCGCTGTGATCAAAGTGGATCACGGGCCACTGGCGGCTCATCGCGGCCGCGCGCAGCCGCCGGTCGGGATTGACGGCGACCGGATGTCCCATCGCAGCGAGAAATGCAGTGTCGTAGTGCGAGTCGGCGTAGCCCCAGCAGTCGGCCAGCTTGATTCCATTCTTCGCCGCGAAGTTGTCGCACCAGACGGCTTTTTCGTCCCCCGCCATCACCGGCTCGGCCAACCGGCCGGTAGCAAGTCCGCGGCTGTAAACGAAGCGGTTGGCGGCGTAGTCGGCAATGCGTAGATGGCGGGCCAGCGGCGCGACGATGAAGTCCGGGGAGCCCGTCACGAGGACCGGCGCGATGCCGGCGTCGCGATTCGCCTCGATCATCTCGACCGCCCGCGGGAAGAGGCGGGCGATCAGGACGCGTTCGCAATATTCCTCGCCGAGCGAGCACAGGCGGTCGCGCGAGAGGCCCTTGAACGCCTCGAACAGCACCGTGTTCAGCAGCCGGCGGTCCCGGCGTTCGGCGAAGTACAGTCGCGGCAGCCGCGCCGCGAAGCCAAGCAGGTAGCTCGCACGCCCGGTCCATTCGCCGACATTGGCCAGTACGAAGGCGGCCGCATGCACCAGGTTGAGATCGACCAGCGTGCCGTCCAGGTCGTAGAAGGCCGCGCGGCGCGCGGATGCTGGTATCGAGGCGGCGGCGGTTTTGGTTCGTAAAACTGACATGTCAGTCTAGTCGCGGCCCAAAAAAAATGGCGCCTCGCCCTCCGTCCCGGATTTGACTTCCGAGCCCTCCCCGCCAATCCTGCCGCCGACTACCGCCAGCAATTCCGGCCGCGCGACGCCGCGCAACCCAAAATCCAGAATTTGCTCGACCAGCGCCGTCGTGTCGGTCTGGCGGCTGCGCGAGAGCATCCCGACGATCTCCTTGATTCCGCCGAGTATCGCATACGAGACCGAGTGCGTGTCGCAGTTGCGCACCAGCTGCATCTCGATTCCCAAGTCGAGCGAACGCTGAATCAGCGCGGCGATCCGATCGTAAAAGTCCTGGATCTTGCCGTCGAGTTCGCGATCGAAACCGGTCGAATGGTTGAGCAGGATGTCGGTCAACTCGCGCTCGGCCAGCACGAAGTCGAGTACACGGTTGAGGTTCGCGCGGAGCTGCTCGACCGGATGCGGCTCGCCGGCGCCGACTCTGAGCCGCTGAATTCGAAGGGTCAGTTCGGTGACGACCTGCTCGAGCAGTTCCTCGAACAAATCTTTCTTGTTCTGGAAATAGAGATAGAAGGTTCCGCGCGCGATGCGGGCGCGCGAGATGATGTCCGCGACGTTAGTCCGATGGTAACCCTTGCGGGCGAAAATCCGTTTGGCGTGGCGCAGTACCTGCGCGCGGCGGGCTTGACGTTCCATTCGCGGAGATCCTGCAAGGAAATTTTACGCTAGTCGCTCCGACGCCGGAGTGTCAAACCCGTTGCATCCGTGTTAGTCACAGGACAGATCGGCGGGATCTGGAGGTAGATGACATGAACGAATCGGCGTTCTGGGAGAAGGTTCACAAGACAGCATCCAAGGCGACGTGGGCATACCTGGCCACAGCCAACGGCGCGCAACCCAAAGTTCGCGTCGTGCATCCCGCGTTCGAGGGCGAGCGGCTGTGGATCGCAACCGGACGCAACTCGGCCAAGGCCCGCCACATCGAGAAAAATCCCAACGTCGAGCTGTTCTACCAGGTCGGCCCCGAGATGATTCACGTCACGGTTACCGGCACCGCAAAATTCGTCGAAGACGCGGCCGAGAAAAAGCGCATCTGGAACGGCAAGGTCTTCGACTACAATCTCGCGGAGTTCTGGCCCGACGGCCCCGGTTCGAAAGAGTTCGGACTGATGCTGGTCACGCCGTCGCGCGTCGAGTTGACGTCGTTGCCGGAGATGACCACCGGCGTCAAGCCGCAGGTCTGGCGGCCGTCGAAAAAGTAGGCGCGCCGCGTGAGCCGGAGAGTCTGCGGCAGCCGATCGGTACGCTGAATGTAGTTTGAACGTCCGGGCGATGAGTCCGGCCGCTTCGTCTACGAATAGCTATTTTAGCCGCTACCATCGCGGCGAAAGTATATTCGAAATATAGTACTGCGCTAACCTCACTAACTATCAAAATGGTTACTCAGTAACCCTTCGCACTCTCTTCGTATGTGACTGCGATCTCATATTTGAGCATCGAGTTTCTACGAGGGGGTGCGTCATG
The DNA here is from genome assembly GCA_035631915.1 of Candidatus Acidiferrales bacterium. Taxonomy (GTDB): domain Bacteria; phylum Desulfobacterota; class Binatia; order Binatales; family Binataceae; genus Binatus. The sequence continues at coordinate 3,868 of DASQHV010000394.1, forward strand.
ACGGAAGGTTCGCGGTTCTCATATAGAAGGTTCGTGGCCTGGCGCGCGGTCGGAGTGATCGCTGTGTTGGGCTTCTTCGGAACATTCGGCAACGCGCAGGCGGATATGATCGTCGCCTGCCAGAACAAGAACGGCACAATCAAAGTAATAACGCCGGCGGCGCCTCATAGCGGGGCGTGCTCCGCGAACCAGACGGAAATTTCTTGGGACATCACCGGTCCTACGGGAGCGACCGGGGCAACGGGCGCGACCGGTCCGACCGGGCCTGCAGGCCCGGAGGCGCCTCCGGGGCCGCAGGGTCCGATTGGAAATACGGGACCCGCCGGACCTACGGGCGCAGCCGGAGCGGCCGGCGCAACCGGACCGATCGGTAATACTGGTCCCGCTGGACCGACCGGTGCCGCCGGAGCTACCGGAGCAATCGGGCCGATCGGTAATACCGGACCGGCCGGAGCGACCGGCGCGACTGGAGCAACGGGCGTGGCCGGACCCACCGGAGCTACGGGTGCGACTGGCGCAATCGGTCCGATCGGCAATACCGGACCCGCCGGTGCGATGGGCTCGACGGGCTCGACGGGTGCGACGGGAGCCGCCGGACCTGCCGGCGCAACCGGCAGCACTGGCGCGACGGGCGCGGTCGGACCGCAGGGACCGCAAGGCGTCGCCGGACCGATCGCTAACTTCCAGGGTCCATGGAGCAACGTGACTGTGTATGTGCCGAACGACCTGGTCAGCGACGGCGGCTCGTCGTGGATCGCGATCAGCGGCAATTCCAATAGTCAGCCGTCGCTGCTGAATACCGATTGGTCGCTGATCGCGGCCAAGGGCGACATGGGCACGACCGGCGCCACCGGCTCCACGGGCCCCGCCGGAGCGACGGGACCAGCAGGTCCTATCGGCGCCACCGGAATCGCGGGACCGACGGGACCGACCGGTGCAACCGGACTGACCGGCGCCACCGGAGTCGCGGGACCGACTGGTTCCACGGGCGCGGCGGGCGCAACCGGAGCGACCGGCGCCGCAGGTGCGACTGGTGCTGGCGGTCCTGCAGGACCGACTGGAGCAACCGGATTGACGGGCTCTACCGGAGCGACCGGAGCTGCCGGTTCGACCGGTGCCGCAGGCGCGACTGGACCAATCGGCAATACCGGCGCCACGGGCTTGACCGGAGCGACCGGAACCGTCGGACCGATTGGTCCGGCAGGCAACACTGGGCCAGTCGGGCCGGTGGGACCGACGGGAGTCGCCGGCGCAGTGGGTGCGACGGGCGCGGCTGGACCAGCGGGTACCGCTGGAGCGACTGGTGCGACGGGCGCGACTGGAGCTACCGGCGCGACTGGCGCAACTGGCGCCGCAGGTTCGAGTTCGGTGTTGGTTTTCGGCGGAACCGGGACTTCGCTGCTGGATGTCGTCGATCCGACCTACATGGGCCCGGGCAACAGCTTCCTGGTGAGCGCGATTCAGACCGACGGGACTCTGACCGTGGGCGTTCCGATGCCGACCGCAGGCACGCTGAGCAATCTGCAGATCTCGGTCAAGGATGGACCGGCGTTGGTCACCGACGTGTGGACCTTCACCGTCTGCGTCAACGAGGACTGCGTTCAGACCCTGTCATGCACGATTACCGGTACGGGTGGCACGCCGCCGACGCTCTGCAGCGACAATATCGACACGGTGAACTACGCCGCAGGCGATCGCTTGACGGTCCAGGCGGTTCCATCAGGCGCACTAGTTGCGACGCCGGGGGCCTTCTCGGGTACGTTTGCACCATAACGTTCGAGGCTCTAGAGCTTGACCGAGCGATAACACCCGCCCCGGACGCGATCCGCGTTCGGGGCGGTTCTCTCCCTTCAGACGACGCAGGCCGAGTCGGCCAGTCGAATCCAGCTAGCCGCGGACGCGCTCGCGAGCGAAAATCGCGCGCTCCTCAGCGGTCATTTTCTCGCGAATCCGCGAGCCCTTTCCCAGATGTCGGTAGAGTCCGCCCTCCGAGAAAAACTCCTCGTAGGGCTTGGCCGGGATCGGTTCGTCCGGCGGGGTATCGGTCACTTTCACGTCGAGTACCTGCTCGACGAAGCTGGTGTCGTACATCCTGATAGCGTCGTAGTCGGTCAGCAGGGCGCATACTTCGACGCAGATATAGCATCCGATGCATTCCTGGAAGCGATCCTGCACGGGCTGCACGCCGCGGCCGGGCAGCGTCCCCTGCGCGAGATATTCGATGCACTGGACGGGGCAGAACTCCGGGCATTTGCCGCACGGGAAGCACAGGTTTACGTCCATGAACGCGACTTCGCGCGGCCGCTTCTTCTTGCGCCCGACTTCTTCGGGTGTTTCAGGAACGCGGTCTTCCTTGAGGCGACGTTTGATGATGTCGATGGCGCTCATGGACCTATGATCGCCCAAATCGCGGGTGCCCGGTCAAGCTACCGCACTGCGAATATGCGCCCGGCGGAGCTACCGACATACAACGTGCCGTTGGGCGCGATCGCCGACGCCGCAACGGCGCCAAAGCTGCGCGAGGTCCAGATGAAGTTGCCGTCACTGCCGAGCATTGCGGCGAGATTGTCCGCGCCCGCGTCGAAGACGCCGTCGAGAATGCCCGCCGAGATCGCGGCCGCGTCCGGCTTGATCGCTGCCTGGGTCCATCGCAACTGCCCGTTCGACGCGACGCCGTGGACCGCCTCGGAGCCGAAGTATATCGCGCCAGCGGCTCCCAGAGCCGGTCCGGCAACTACCGCGTGCGGCGTGACGACGGTCCACAGCGGTTTCCCGGTGCGCTCGTCGATCGCATAGACAGTCCCGCTGCGTGACCCGGCGTACACGGCGTCGTCGCCGAACGCGAGTCCGCCCGAGAATCCTTCCGCAGGAGCAAAGGTCCAGAGCAACGCGCCGTCCGATGCGAGCGACGCTATATCGCCGCCGGTGACTGCGCCGGCAACGCCGTCGCTGGTAGCCACGGCGGTCGAGATCGCGCCGACTCCGACGCGCCATTTGATCGAGCCCGTGTCTGTGACTGCGAGAAGATCCGATCCAGCAGACGCGTAAATCACGCCGTTTGAAGCGGCCAGCGGGCCCGCGCCTGCTCCGATCTCGACTTGCCACTGAGCCGCGCCGTCCGCGCCGAACGCGGCAAGGCCGGTCTCCGACGCCTTTGCGATCACGACGCCACCGGTGGTCACGACCGGTGAGTTTCCAGCCGCTTGTCGATGCAGGATCTCCTTGCCGCTCGAATCGAGCCCGTGCAGCACGCCGTCGCGGGTGATGAAGTACGCTGAGTTGTCGGCGCCGACTGCGATTTGGCCGGCGAGGTCCGCGCCTGCGTCGAAGCTCCACATCAGCACACCCGCGCTGTGGACCGGCTGCGTCGCAGACGGGTCAGCGACCGTCGGTGACGTCGTCGCTTCACTGCTCGATCCGCCCGGTGTGACGATCACCGGCGCGCAGGGCGGGCAAGTGCCGACCGGAGTGCTGACCCCAACATTCGTCGGCTGGCTGCCGACGCTCGAATTGCTCGCCAGCACGCAAGCGCATCCGGGAGCGCCGCCCATGTAGGTGCCGCCCTGAGCGAAGCTGGCCGGCGGTACGAGCACGGCTGGATTGCTGGAGGTCCAGAGCGTCGATGCCGACGTCGTCAGGTCGAGCAGCTCGGTGACGGTGCCATTCTTTCCCTTGACGAACAGTCCTTGCGCGTTGAAGTTCACCATCGCGCCGCCGGCGGCCACCGTGGTCGGCATCGCAGACGGCACCGGCGTCGCGGTGGGCGTGATTTTGACGGTGGGACTGGCCGGCGTGGGCGTCGGCGATGGCGGCGGGCCGTTAGCGACGGTAATCGATGTGAGGGCGAAGCCGGGCGAGGGCGACGGCGACGCGCCGGATCCGCCGCTGCTGGTGCAGCTGAGCGTCAGCGCTGCGAGCACGAACAACACAACCGGCGAAACCACCAGCCATCTTAGCCACCACGAAATTGACATCGAGGCATCAGCTATCACCGTCAAGGTACGCGGTGTCAAGTTATCGTGCGACGCGCGCGGAAATTTCGATGAACAAATTTGCGTCCGACTGGAATCGATCGCACCGAACGAATTTGCGTTTCGATGCGATGCGCGTGCGGAGTCGAAGCAGGAAAAAGGATCGGGACAAAAAAATGGCGGGCAGATGAAGAGGGGGGGGACTCTCCAATGCCCGCCGGTTCGTAGCGGCCGCCCGCGTACGCTGCGGGCGGAATCCGGTTGGCGGGAGGAGCACCCAACCGGAGGGTGCCAGAGCCGTTTGCACCCAACTAGTGAGACGATTCAATTTAGAGATTATTCAAATTCAAAAGAATTCGATTGCGCCGGCCGCTGGCCGGACTAGACTCGACTCTCCACGGGAGAAAAAAGGCCATGGAATATAGGCGTTTGGGCGGCACGGGTCTGAAGGTTTCTGAACTCTGCCTCGGCTGTATGACGTTTGGGCGCGAGACGAACGAGTCTGTGGCGCGAAAAATTCTCGACCGGTTTATCGACGTCGGCGGCAACTTTATCGACACTGCCAACGTTTACGCAGCCGGCGCGTCGGAGGAAATTCTCGGCCGAATCGTCGGGCAGAGGCGCAGCGAACTTGTCGTCGCGACCAAGGTCCGCTTCAACGCCAACAGTTTCATGGGCAAGCCGGTCGCGCCCAATCAGATCGGATTGTCGCGCGCGCATATCATGTCGGAGGTCGAGACCAGCCTGCGCCGGCTGAAGATGGAGTACATCGATCTCTACCAGGTGCATTCGTGGGACTTCGAAACGCCGATCGAGGAAACGATGCGCGCGTTGGACGACCTCGTGAGGCAGGGCAAGGTCCGGTATCTCGGCGCGTCGAACTTTGCTGCGTGGCAACTTATGAAGAGTTTGTGGGTCAGCGATAAACACGACTTTGCGCGTTTTGATTGCCTGCAACCGCAATACAGTTTGATCGCGCGTGAAGTCGAGCGCGAAATCCTGCCGCTCTGCCGCTCGGAAAGCGTCGGCGTGATTCCGTGGAGTCCACTTGGCGGCGGGTTTCTGACCGGCAAGTACCGCTCGGGTCAGCGTCCGCCGGAAGACAGCCGGCTCGGCAAGATCGATCTGTGGAACCGGCTGACCAACGATCGAAACTACGCGACGCTCGAAGCCGTAGAGCACGTCGCCAAGGAGCGTGAGCGCGCAGTCGCGCAAGTCGCGCTGGCGTGGGTGAATCAGCAGCCGGGAATCAGCTCGGTGATCTACGGCGCTCGCACCGAGGAACAGAACGAGCAGAATCTCGGCGCGATCGGACTCAGGCTCGAGACGTCAGAACTGGCGGCGCTCGACAAGGCGAGCGCGCTACCGCCCGAGTATCCAGGCGCGATGCATGCGCGGCTGCCGGGATATCCCAAGCCGTAGCGGCTCGCCCAATCAAAGCGTCGGTGCTAGCCCTCGAACGACGGACCCATGAAACTGCCCGGCGCCAGCACCGGTGCGTTAGCCCCGCCCGCGTTGCGCGAGTACTGACTGCCCACCGTCAGTCCTCCGTCGACGATCATCGCCTGCCCCGTCACGAATTCGGCGTCGTCGCTGGCGAGGTAGAGCGCCATGCCGGCGATGTCCTCCGGATGGCCGGCGCGCGGAATCGGCTGACCGTCCGCCATGAATTTTTCCATCGCCTCTTTCATGCCCGGCTGATTGCGATGCAGGATCGGCGTGTTGATGCCGCCGGGGCAGATGCAATTGACGCGAATCTTGTCCTTGGCAAATTCCAGCGCGGCTGAGCGCGTGAGATTCACGACGCCCGCTTTGGCGGCGCAGTAGGCGTGTAGTCCGGCGAAGCCGCGAATACCCGCCACCGAAGCAGTGGAGATGATCGATCCGCCGCCTATTTTGCGCATCTCGGGTACGGAATGCTTGATGCCGAGGAACACGCCGCGCAGCAGCACGGCCTGGCTTCGGTCCCAATCCTCGACGGAGATTTGCTCCAGCGGCCCGATTGCGCCGCCGATTCCCGCGTTGTTGTAGATGATGTCGAGGCGGCCGAATTCCTTCACCGCGCGAGCGACCAGCGCCTTGATTTCGGCCTCGGCCGAGACGTTGGTCTTCTGGAAAATGGCGCGGCCGCCGTTTTCCTTGCAGTCGCGCACCGACGCTTCGCCGCCGTCGGTGTTGAGGTCGGCGACTACTACCGCGGCGCCTTCGCCCGCGAACTTGATTGCCGTCGCGCGCCCGATACCGCTGGCCGCGCCGGTGATGATTGCCACTTTGCCCTTCAATCTGTCCATTTCGTTCTCCCTCGCAGGTCAGCGTTCACGTCTCTTATATGTTCCGATTGCTATTCATACTCAAAGGATGGTCCGGCGAAGTTTCCCGGGACTGTTGGTACGGGGCCTCGATTCTGTCCGAACAACGCGCCGCCTGCCGTCAGTCCGCCGTCAACGACCATCGCGGTGCCGGTCACCCATTCGGAGTCGTCGCTGGCGAGAAACAGCGCCATCGACGCGATGTCGTGCGGATGCCCGGCGCGCGGTATTGCCTGGATTTGTGCCAGGAACTGTTCCGCCACCGGCTCGCCGCCCGGTACGCGACGGTTGATAAGCGGCGTGTTGATGCCGCCGGGGCAGATACAGTTGACGCGAATCCGGTCCTTGCCGACTTCGAGCGCGACGGATCGCGTAAGATTGATCACGGCGGCTTTCGCTGCGCTATAAGCGTGTGGACCGGCCCCGCCGCGCAGACCGGCGACCGACGCGGTCGAGATAATCGAGCCGCCGCCAGCCTTGCGCATCTCGGGAATCGCGAACTTCATCCCGAGGAACACCGAGCGCAACAGAATCGCGAGGCTCCTGTCCCAGTTCTCGACGGTGGTCTCGTCGATCGGTCCGATCGCGCCGCCCAGGCCCGCGTTATTGAAGATGACGTCGAGACGGCCGAACTCCTTGACAGCACGGGCCACCGCGGCCTTCACTTCCGCTTCGGCTGATACGTCCGTTTTCTGGAACACGGCGCGGCCGCCGTTCTCCTTGCAGTCACGCACCGCGGCTTCGCCGCCTTCGGCGTTGAGGTCGGCAATCACCACCGCCGCGCCCTCGCCGGCAAATCGAATCGCGGTGCCGCGCCCGATGCCGCTGGCCGCGCCCGTGATCACCGCAACTTTTCCGTCAAGTCTGCCCATCGCAAACCTCCCTCGAATTGAAAATGAA
>DASQHV010000395.1:0-14421 GCA_035631915.1 Candidatus Acidiferrales bacterium
CGCGTTGGAGTCGGCGTCGCCCGCAAGCGCCAGCAACCGCTTGCCCATCGCCGGATCTTCGCGGCCCAGCCGGACCAGAATATTCGCCGCCGCCCATCTGACGTCGCCGTCGTCGTCGGACAGCGCCTCGCAGACCGCATCGATGATATCGCGCGCGAGATTGTCGGCGCCGATCTGCGCGAGTGCGTATGCGGCTGCCCATCGCGCGCGCCGGTCCGCGCCGGCCACCGAACGCCGCAAATTTTCCACCACCCGCGCGTCTCCCGACGCCGCGAGTGCCGCCAGCGCGTCGATCGCGCGCCGCTGCACGCTCTTCCGCGCATCGCCGACACATCCGACCAGTGCAGTTAGAACTGGCTCCGGGAGCGGACGCTGGCCCGTGCCGATTGTGATCGAGTCGATGGCCGCGAGCATCCGCGCCGAATCATCGGCGTCTAGGTCGCGCAGGAGTTGCGCTTCGCGAGCGTCGGATTTTTCGCCGTTTTTCAATTCACACCCGCGACGAGTCGTACGAGGTTCGACAACTCGCCGGCGCCCAGGATGAAGTTCGGGCCATGGCCGAAGGTCTTGGTCACCGCCTGCGAGATCGACGGCAGGTCCAGGCGCCGGCCACGCAGCTCGTTCTCGAGCTCCGCGATCGCCGCCGAATTTGCGATGTAGTCGCCGGCCAGCGTCGCCGACGCGATCGTCCCGTCATCGTTCAGTTCAACCGCCGCTTCGATCGCGCCGAGCTGCGACGCGATTCGATTCTTTAGCCGCTGCGACGGGTTTGCGACGAGCCGATTCAGCCATCGCGAGTCTGCCAGTTCGCGCCCACGACGCTCGCCCTCGGCAACTTCGCGTGCCGTCAGTTCGCGCCGCTCGATCCCGCCGAGCAGAAATCCGTAGCCGGCTGCGATCGTGTCGGCCAGTTCGCCAAATCCGATCTCGCGACCAAGTTCGCGCGCGACCGTGGTTGCATCGTCAGAGCCGTACATCGGGCATGCGAGCGCGCCGTCGGGATCGATTCGCTCGAGGTCGTGCACAAGCTCCTCCATCCCGCGGCTCACGGCCAGCACCGCCTCGAACAGCATCGCGCCCGACGCGTCAATTTCGTAAGAGCACATCGCAATCTCGCGCTGATCAAAGGTTATCGCGTCGCGGCCGGGGTAGAAACAATTCAATTTGAGCGAGCGCAGTCCCGCGAGCAGGCCGCGCACGTAGCGATTCATCACCTGGTCCGGCTTGAGGCCCGCAGCGACATCCATTTTCAACAGCGCGTCTCGCGTCGGCAGAATCAGCGCGAGGCAGAGCCATCCGTCGCCCGCGCCGACCACCCGCCCGCCCGTCAGCCGCCGCGACGCGTGGATTTCGCTGCGCTCCGCCGCACCCGCATATAGATGATACCGGCCGATCGAGACTCGCCGCCCCGGCGTCGCGTAAATTAGCAGGAGCGGCGCGGTCCGGCGCGTGACAACCGCTTCAAGGAAATGGAGCTCGAGCCCGAGCACGATGTCGGGCGTCAGCGCCGGCGCGACGATTACGTCGATCGCGGCCACGCCCTCAGCGCTCTTCGCCGAACAGGAAGATCGACATCGCGATCATCGCGAACATGAAGTTCGGCAGCCACGCGGCGATGACCGCCGGCAGCAGTCCCGACCGCCCGAGCGACGACGTGATCCCGAGCGACAGCCAGTAGCCGAAGCCGAACAGGATCGCGAGCAGGAAGCTGCGCCCCAGGCTGGACTTGCGCGGCAACGGATCGAGGCTCAGCGCCATCCCCAGCGCCACCATGATCAGGCACGCCAGCGGCATCGCATATTTCAGATCGCGATCGACCAGGTAACCGCCGGGGTCGAGCCCCTTACTGCGCAAGTCCTGGATGTAGCGATTGAGATCCCAAAGGCTGAATTCCTCCGGGTCGAAGCGCAGCAGACCGAAGTCGGCGGGACTGAGGCCCAGGTCGAGGTGCATATTTTCGGTCCGCGTTACGGTGCCGCTTTGCGCGAGCTGAAACGACGTCAGTCCCTCGGGCATCCACTTGCGCCCGTTCCATCGCGCGCCGTCTGCGCGCACCAGGTCCTTGAGCCCGAAGTCGTCGTCGAGTTCGTAGTGTGTGACGCCGGCCAGCTCGGCGCGCTTGCTGTCGAAGCTGTCGGCCGAGACGAAGCCGTTGCGCACGCGCACCCAGATGCGCCGGTTGGCAAAGACCGCCTTGAGCTGGCGTTTTTTCAGCGTGACGTCGTAGAGATATTTTGCTTCGCGCGTCGCGGCGGGAACCACTGTCTCGCTGATCGTGAAATTGAACGCGGAAATCAGGATCGCGATCACGATTACCGGCAGCGCCATCTCGACCCGGCTGATCCCGAGTTGCTGACACGCCAGCACTTCGCCCGACCGATTCAACAACGCGAAGCCGAGCAGGACTCCCGCCAGGCTCGCGACGGGCAGGATCTGCGACACGATCAGCGGCAGCTTGAGCGCAAAATACTCGAGTCCCAGCAGTCCGAGTCCGCCGTAACGGATCAGGTCGTCGAAGCGGTCGAACATATCACCCAGCAGGTACGCCGCGGTGAATCCGGCCAGGCAGACCATGAAGGGCCCGAAGAACTGGCCGGCGATAAATCGATCCATCACCGGCGAAAGCCGCGGTCGAATTCTCATGCTGCCTGCCGGCTGCGCTCGTAGCGCTCGACCAGATCCCAGATGATATCGCCCGGCCCCTTGCCCTGGTCGCTGCGGTCGGAGGCGGCGCGGTAGAAGAGCCAAATCGCGAGCGCGGTGAACACCAGGTCCGGGATGCTCATCGCAAGCCACGCGTTTAGCCTGCCGCGCTGCGCCAGCGTCTCGCCCACGCGCATCAGCGAGTAGTACAGGAAAAACAGCGCGACGCTCACGCCGAAGCGTTCCGAATGACCGCCGCGAGCCGGCTTGAGTCCGAGCGATACGCCGAGCAGCGCGAACAGCAGCGTCGCGAACGGGACCGTGAATTTGCCCGCGAGCTCCGTCTCGGCGTTGTAGTTGCGTTTGCCGGCGGCGCGCCCGCGCGCGATCTCGGCGCGCAGCTCCGCGTAGGACATCTCGCCGGGATCCTGCTCGTTCACCCCGAGCGACTCTTCCGGATTGACGCTTAGATCGTAAATCTTGAAGCTCGTGACGTGCGTCGCGTCGGTGGTGGACTCGACCCCGAAGATCGATCCGTCGAACAGCCGCAGCGTGATCGTCCTGCCCGACGGATCCGGCATCAGCACGCCGCGCTTGGCCAGGATGGTGTTTTGCTGGCGCGGATCGCGCGCGTCGGAAATCATCAGGCCCTTCAGACTCGAATCGGTATTGGACATCTCGTCGATATAAACGACCAAGCCCGGAAAGTTGCTGTTGAATACTTTTTCTTTCAGCCCGGCGCTGGTGCGGGTCTGGCTCAACTCGTACAGCTTCTCGCGCAGATGCGTGTTGGCCCACGGCCGGAGCGAGAACGCGAAGTAGCTCGAGAGCGCATAGACCATCAGCGCCACGCCCATCACCGGGATCGCGAGACGGTAGAGGCTGATTCCGCACGCGCGCGCCGCCGTCATCTCCTGGTCGCCCGACATCCGCCCAAAGCCCATCAGCACGCCGAGCAGCACGGCCATCGGAAAGGTCAGCTCGAGAAATGCGGGCATGATGTACGCGATGAGCCGCATGACCTCGCCGACCGTGACGCCGTGATTCACCACCATCTCGGTCAGCTTCAGCAGTCGTCCCGTCACCAGCGCAAACGTCAGCAGGCCGACGCCGACGGCGAACGGCGCCAGTACTTCGCGCGCCACGTAGCGGTCGATTGTCGCGAGTCCCGGGATTGCGAGCTTCATTGCACCAACGGCGTCGCGCGTCGGCGCCGACACCGGTTCGATTCAGTCTAGAGCTACGCACGTGCGATTGAAACTTGGGAGTGGGTTGAACGCGCGCGTCTCTGCCGGCGTCTTTGCTAGTATTCTGCGCGATGAAAGGTTTTAGCGACCGCGGCCGCAAGCCGCGCTTCGGCTCGAATCGCGATGCGCCGAAGCCGCCGCCGTCGTCGAGTCCGCGCGAGCCGCGCGCGCCGCAGGATCGACGCGAGCATCGCAGCGCGCCCGCGTCGGCCAACGAGCGCGAAATCGTGTACGGCGTCGAGCCGATTCGCGAGCTGGTTGCCGCCGCGCCGGCGTCGATCCGAATCTTGTACGTCAAGTCCGGCGACGAGCGCCGCTTCGCGCCGGAGATCGATCTGGTCCGCACCGGCGGCGGCCGCGTCGAGTTCGCCGACGCCGCCGGGCTCGAGCGCTTGGCGGGGCCCGCGGCGCGTCATCAGGGTATCGCGGCGCTGATGCGCGAGTATGAGTACGCAGCTCTGGAAGCCATTCTCGACGAGAAACCCGACCCGATTGTGCTGGTCGACGGCGTGACCGACCCGCGCAACCTGGGTGCGCTGATGCGCTCGGCGGAGGGCGCCGGCGTCCGCGCGATCGTCATTGCGCGCGACCGCACCGCTGCGCTCACGCCTGCGGCAGTGAAGTCGTCGGCTGGTGCGTGGATTCATCTGCGCATCGCGCGATGCGGTAACGTGGCGCGCACCATCGAGCAGCTCAAAACCGCCGGCTACTGGGTGGTGGCGCTGGCGCCCGGCGGTGCGACCTCGCTCTACGACCTCGACACGACGCGCCGCCTCGCCATCGTCGTCGGCTCCGAAGGACACGGCGTGCGCGACATCGTTAAGAAGGGCGCCGACTTCGTAGTCGATATTCCGATGCGCGGCAAGGTCGGCTCGCTCAACGTATCGGTGGCCGCCGCGGTCGCGCTGTTCGAGATTGCGCGGCGCCGCACATCGACGCCGATGCCGACTCCGACGCCGTCGTAGCACCGCGCCGCGGGCTCGTCGCGACGCCCGATCGCGACCGTCCGCCTGTACTTAAGTTCGCCAAAATGATTAGTAGAGCCAGTTTTCCGGGGCTCGGCACGAAAGCGGCTTCGAAATTCCGCGGGGGTACTTCCGTTCGCGTAGCCGGCGGGCCCGAGTTCGCCTCCGCGACCCGGTCGATTCGTCAACTAGTCAGGTCATGGAGCGCCGAAACAACAGCCTGATCTTTGTTCTGCTCGCCGCGTTCGCGGGGATGTTCGCATTCACGCCGCGCGCGACCGAATCTGCGCCGCCGTCCCACGAAGCTGCGCCGCGGGTCTCCAAGCCTGCGGCTTTGCTCTCCGCCTCGACGACGGAGAGCGAGGGCACGTTACCCGCGCTCACAATGATCGAGGAGTTCTACTACGGCGGCAAAGGGACGCCGCACAATCCCGGCGAGCGGGTGAAAAACGCCTGGCTGGTCGACTCGATAATCGCGGTCTTGCCCGACCCGGTTGAATCGGCGCTTGGCGATCAGTTCGACAATTTTCTCGACGCCATCCAGCGCGCCCTCGCCGACACCTCTTACGTGCTCGATCGCTTCAACAACCCGTGGCCCCTGCCCGCCACGGCCGCGAAATCGCTCGGCGACGACAAGAATCCGAGTTGTACCGGCGCCGACACTGATCCGACGAAACCGCAGTACGCCTGCGAGCCGGGCATGATGCTGTTTCGACGCGCCGCCGATCACAAGCTGATGGTGGTCTTCCTGGTCGGTGAAACTCCAACCCGTGGAATTCACAAGTCGGCTTTCAAGAACGCGCTCGAGCAGGCGCTCGAAATCGCCGAGAAATTTCCCTCTTCGCTGCCCGCCGAACCCGACGTCAAGGGCAACCGCCCGATCATCCGCGTGATGGGTCCGAGCTTTTCCGGCTCGGCCTCCTCGATGACCTTTGCGCTCCGCTCATGGCTTTCCGGCCTCGCCCCCGGCCGCAGCATCGGGAAGATAAAAATAATTTCGGGCAGCGCCACCGCCATCAAAAAGAACAAGTTCGAGGACGACCTCGGCGCGGTGAGCAAGGTGACGTACCAGGCTACTTTGATCCGCGACGAATACGTGCTCAAGCAGCTGCTCGAGTGGTTGCGCGCGCCGCGGGGCGACGGCGTTGCTTTCCTGCACGAGGAAGATACCGCGTACGGAAGCGTGGCGGCCGATTATCACTCGCTCAACCTGTCCTTCCCGCTTCATATCGCGGAACTGCAGCGCGCGATGCTCCGCGCGGAGGCGAACTCCAAAGCCGGCGCACCGCAGATGCCGCTGCTGCAAAATCCAAATCTGCCGCTCGGCACCGAGGAAGCTCAGACCCGGGTCGACGTCTTTCCGCTGTTCTCCAATTCCGAGACCAACTCGCTCGAGCTGCTGCTCGACGGCGTGATGCGGACCATCACCGACCGCCGGATCAAATACGTCGTGATCGTCGCGACCGACATCGAGGACACGATGTTTCTCGCCCGCCGGATTCGCGAGTCGTGCCCGAACGTCACGCCAATCGCACTCAATGGCGACGTGCTGTTTCTGCACAGCGCCGTGAATACCTACCTGCGCGGCATGATCGTCGCGTCGACCTATCCACTGTACTTCGAGAATCAATTCTGGACGCGGCCCGTAGATTCGAATTCGACCGCCTTGATCCAGTTTCCGTCCGACACCTCAGAAGGCGTTTACAACGCAACGCTGGCGCTGATGGGTCGAACCGACGCGCTGCTCGACTACGCGCAGCCGTTTGATCGCGACTCGAAGCGGCCGCCGGTCTGGATCTCGATGGTCGGCAGCGATCAGTTCTGGCCGCTGGCAACCTTCGCGGTCGAAGAGAAGACCGCCGACTACCTGGTCGAATCCGAGACCCCGCCGCCTGCGGCGAAATTTGCCAACCCGACATTCATTGTCTACCCGTCACCGTTTCTGCTGCTGTGCGCGATCGTCGGGATCGGATCGCTCGTCACCTGGCGTCTTTGCACGCACGCTCCCAACGAAAAGTCGCGCGGCTTCGACTATGCAATCTACCGGCTGCGCACCATGCTGCCGGTTTTTTTGCAGCAGAGTTTTGCCGCCGCGCCCGGTTCCGAATACGTCGAATCGCGCCGCGCAATCGTCTTCATGTTCCTGATGGCGCTGTTCGGCCTGTCCACAACCGTGGCCTGTTTCTTCTTTCTTCCACTCCGCACAGACCAGGCGATACGCTCCATGGTGCTGCGCTTCGACCCGCGGGCCGGAATCTGGCCGCTCGCATTTCTTCTGGCCGTCGCGGCTTTGATCGCCGCGATAAGCTTCTGGTCGGATCGCATAGCGCTCGACGCGTCCGTGCGCAGCGAACTCCGTCGTGGCGGACGATGGGACGGGGCCGCCGCCGCAGCGGTGGCGCTGGTGGTGTTGCTCTGGATGGGCCTGGCGCCGACGGATTCCGCCGAGCGCATTTTCTTCTTCTTCAGGATTATCGACCTCGACGGCGGGGCCTCGCCGCTGGTGCCGTTGCTGCTCGTGTACGGCGCCTGTTTCGTGATGCTGCTGGGCGCGATGCGCCGGCGCACCTTCGTGGAGGCGCGTCTGCTCGACACCCCGTTCCTCGGCTTCCAGACCGACTCGTTCAGGGGCGTCGCGGAACTCGAGGCGCAGCTCCGCGACGTGGTGTATGACGACGGCTGGAAATCGTGGCAATGGTGGACGGCGGTGGGCGTGGTGTCGGCGGCGTACGTCGTCTACTTCCGGCCGTGGGAATCGACCATCGACGGGACCATCTTCATGCTGGTGTTCTTCGCGTTTTCGCTCGCCGCGTACCTGGGAATCGCGACCGCGCTGCTCCGGCTGCTGACGGTGTGGGGCGCGACTCGCAGATTGCTGCAGCGGATATTCTGGCATCCGAGCCGCGACGGTTACGGCAAGCTCCGCGACACGATGAGCGCGCGCGACGCGGCGATCGATCTGTTTTCGCCGGCGCCCACCGTGACCGCCCTGGAAGCCGGTCTCGCCGACCTTCGTTTGATGCTGAGGCAAGCCGACAGTCCCGCGCCACACGGCAATGCCGTGGTCTGGGAGCTGTTGCAGAAGTTTCGCACGCCGCTGACCGAGGGGCTTGCCGCCAGCGAGGCAGCGCTCAACTGCGCGCTGCAAGCTGGCGCGCTCCGAAAATGGGATTGTGAAATCGCAGAGCGCCGCAAGACCGAGGCGCGGTTCGACTACGTTTCGAAGGTGGTCGCGCGGATTTTCGAGCCGCTATGGCGCACGCGCGTCGACGCATCTCTCCAAGCGAGTGCCGCGCCCGCCGAGAGCGACAAGTCCCCGCCGCTCGATCCCGCCGGCGACATCTTCGTGGCGACTCGCGTCGTCGATCTGCTGCGCCAGGTGATGCCCCAGCTGCGCACACTCGCGATCACATCGACCGTCGCGATGCTGATGATGCTGTTTGCGATCAGCGCCTACCCGTTTCCGACCCGCGACCATCTGCTGTGGTTCAGCTGGGAGATGGTGCTGGCCGCGGCAGCGTCGATCCTGTGGATGTACTTTTCGTTTAATCGGGACCGTGTCGTCAGCCTGATTTGCGGCACCACTCCCGGTCACCTCGATTGGAACTCCACCCTGTTGACGCAGCTGCTGACGCACGGACTGCTTCCGATCCTGGTCCTGCTGGGGGCCGCCTATCCGGCCGAGCTGGGGCGTCTCGCGCAATGGGCCGGCGGCCTGTTCGGCGGGCGCGGCTAGCGGACTGGGGAGCACGGCCTGGGCCAAGAAGCGGGCCCCGTTTGGCGCTTTGCTTGACAGTCGTGACGGCCCCGAATAGCTTTTCCTTCTTAACGTCGTTTGCCGATGTAGCTCAACGGTAGAGCACCTGATTTGTAATCAGTAGGTTGCGAGTTCGATTCTCGCCATCGGCTAGGTCGGCAATAATGCCTTCGGAGGAGAGGTTCCCGAGTGGCCAAAGGGAGCAGACTGTAAATCTGCCGGCTTATGCCTTCGGAGGTTCGAATCCTCCCCTCTCCACCATTATACTAGAGGGTCCGCACGGGGAGAGCGGGAATAGCTCAGTTGGTAGAGCGCGAGCCTTCCAAGCTCGGGGTCGCGGGTTCGAGTCCCGTTTCCCGCTCCAATAGTCGAGCGCGGATTGAGTGAAGTGAGTGAAGTGTTCGTCGGCACGGATTCGGTTGAGCATGCGAGCGCCCATGTAGCTCAGTCGGTAGAGCACTTCCTTGGTAAGGAAGAGGTCACGGGTTCGAATCCCGTCGTGGGCTTTCAAAATTCGCGGAGCATTGAACAATGAGAGATTTGATTTCACTGACGTGCGACGGCTGCAAGTCGCGCAACTACACCACCACCAAGAACAAGAAAACGCAGACCGACAAGTTTTCGATCAAAAAATTCTGCCCCAAGTGCCGCGCTCATACCGTGCATAAAGAGGGCAAGGTTTCGTAGACGACGGGCGACGGCGCTGCGGGCGTCGGCGCGGCGGCGCGGGTCAGTAGCTCTAATTGGCAGAGCATCGGACTCCAAATCCGAGGGTTCCAGGTTCGACTCCTGGCTGGCCCGCCAATCAGCTCCCGCGGACGGTGAAGCAGGCGACGATTGCAAAACGGCCGAGCGAATTATGGACGGATTACCGGGGGCTAAAACGGCGAAATTGATGCGCTTCTTGTCTTAGGCACGAAATATGGATAGGCTAAAAAGTTACCTCAATCAGGGCGTAAGTTTCGTCACGGAAGCGTGGACGGAGCTTTCCAAGGTCCATTACCCCTCGCCCAAGGAGACCGCGCAGGCCACGGTCGTAGTGGTCGGATTGGCATTTGTGATGGCTCTGTGGTTGGGGGTGATTGATTTCTTCGCGGTCCGCGGAGTGCAGATGCTGCTCCGCTGAAGGCTATGACTGAAACGATTGCCGAAACCGTCAGGGCGCCGATGAAGTGGTATGTCGTCCACACCTATTCGGGCTACGAGCAGAAGGCCAAGCTCGCGCTCGAGGAGCGCGTGCGCTCGCTCCACATGGAGGGGCGCATCGGCAAGGTGCTGGTGCCAATCGAGCGCGTGCAGGAACTCGGCAAGGGCGGCGCGCGCAAGGTTTCGAGCCGCAAATTTTTTCCCGGCTATATCTTCGTGCAGATGGTGCTCGACGACGAGACCTGGCACGTGATCAAGAACACGCCGAAAATCACCGGCTTCGTCGGGCATTCGACCAACCCGCCCGAAGTGCCGGAGTCGGAAGTCGGCGAGATCGAGCAGCAGATGGAGGAGGGCGCGCTCCGGCCCAAGCCCAAGGTGCTGTTCGAGGTGGGCGAGGCGATCAAGGTGGTCGACGGACCCTTTCAGGATTTCAACGGCACGGTCGAGGAAGTCAAGCCGGAGAAGGGCAAGGTGCGCGTGCTGATTTCGATATTCGGGCGCGCGACGCCGGTCGAACTGGACTTCGTGCAGGTCGAGAAAGCTTGAGCATGGCGACTGCGCCGCGCGTCCAATCGCGAAGATTGGCGGGCGCGGCGTTTATCCATCGGGCAGGGGAACTGCGGAAAACACGTGGCTAAGAAAGTAGTCGGATCGATCAAGTTGCAGATACCCGCGGGCGCGGCCAATCCGTCGCCTCCGGTGGGGCCGGCGCTCGGCCAGCGCGGCGTCAACATCATGGAGTTCTGCAAGAGCTTCAACGCGCAGACCCAGAACATGCAGGGTCTCGTGATCCCGGTGATCGTCACGGTCTACGCCGACCGCTCGTTCACCTTCATCACCAAGAGTCCGCCCGCGTCGATTCTGCTGCTGCGCGCGGCGGGCGTCGAGAAGGGCTCGGCGACGCCCAACAAGATCAAAGTCGGCCAGGTGACTCGCGCACAGGTCGAGGAAATTGCCAAGAGCAAGCAAAAGGATTTGACCGCGGCCGATCTCGCAGCTGCCGTCAAGACGGTTGCGGGAACGGCTCGCAGCATGGGGATCGACGTCACCGATTGACGGCGACGGAGTTCGAGGATTCGCGTATGGCAGGGAAGAAATACACCGCGGCGGCCAAGAAGGTCGATCGCGAGCGCCGCTACCCGCTCGAAGAAGCGGTCAAGCTGGTCGCCGAAAATCAGGTCGCCAAGTTCGACGAGACCGTCGAAATCGCGGTCCGCCTCGGCGTCGATCCGCGCCAAGCCGACCAGAACGTGCGCGGCACCGTCGTGCTGCCGCACGGCACCGGCTCAGTCGCGCGGGTGCTGGTCGTGGCCAAGGGCGAGAAGGAGCGCGAGGCGCGCGAGGCCGGTGCGGACTTCGTCGGCGGCGACGAAATTATCAAAAAGATCCAGGAAGAAAACTGGCTCGACTTCGACCGCGTGATCGCGACGCCCGACATGATGGGCCAGGTTGGTCGAATCGGCAAAATACTCGGGCCGCGCGGCCTGATGCCGAATCCCAAGGTCGGCACCGTTACCTTCGACGTCGCCAAGGCGGTCGCCGAGATCAAGGCCGGCAAGGTCGACTACCGGGTGGACAAGGCGGGCGTGGTACACGCGCGCGTCGGCAAGCTGAGCTTCGGACCCGACAAGCTGCTCGACAATATCCGCGCACTGCTGTCCGCGATCGTGCGATCCAAGCCGGCCAGCGCCAAGGGCAACTACGTGCGGAGCCTCGCGCTGTCGTCGACGATGGGCCCCGGCGTGCGCGTCGACACGGCGGCCGCGGCGTCCAAGTCGCTGGCGGCGGCAGCCTGACGCAAGTCGGCGCTAGCGGGTGTGGGGTTTGAGGTTATCGGTTCGAGAGAAATGGGGCGATCTTTTGGTTCGCGTGTTTTGAAGCGGTAGAATTTAGATGAAGAAATCGGAAAAGACTGCGGTCGTCGAAGAGCTTACGCAGAGTTTCGGCCGCGCCAGTATCGCACTCGTGTCGGAATATCGCGGGATGACCGCGGCGGAATCGACCGAGATGCGCAAGCGCCTGCGCGCCGTGCGCGGCGAGATGCGCGTCGCGAAAAACTCGCTCGTGCGCCGCGCAATCAAGGGCACCGCGTACGAGGCGCTCGACACCAAGCTCGGCGGACAGGTCGGCTTGATCCTGAGCTACCAGGATCCGGTCGAGCTGGCCAAGACTTTCACCGGTTTCGGGCCGCTCGGCGACAAGCTCAAGCTGCGCGGCGCCGTGCTCGACGGCAAACAGCTCAGCGCCGAAGACGTGCGCGCGCTCGCGACGTTGCCGCCGCGCGAAGTCGTGTTTGCCCAGCTGCTCGGCCTGCTGAACGCGCCGGCGACACGATTAGTCCGGCTGCTCAACGAGCCCGGCAGTTATCTCGCGCGCGTAATCGACGCGATCGGCAAGAAGAACGGCGCCGGCAGCGCTGTGCCACCCGCGGCGGCGGAACCCGCTCCGGAAGCGGCACCGGCCGCACCGGCGGCTCCAGCGGCCGAGGGAAAAGCAGAGTAATCGATCGGAAAAGAAGGCGCGGATAAATTTTGAAATGAAAATTTCGACGGGCAACTCCCACAGCTCGTCGGATTCGTGAACCAAGGAGAGAAGAACACAATGTCGGAAGCACAACTCAGCCGCGATCAGGTCAAGGACTATTTGAAGAACCTGAGCCTGATCGATGCGGCGGCGCTGGTGAAGGAACTCGAGCAGGAACTCGGCGTGTCGGCGGCGGCTCCAGTGGCGGTCGCGGCGGCTCCGGCCGCGGGCGGCGGCGCGGCAGCGGCGGCGGTCGAGAAGGACGAGTTCAACGTGGTGCTGACGGCCGCGGGCGACAAGAAGATCCAGGTGATCAAGGTCGTGCGCGAGTTGACGGGACTGGGTCTGAAGGAAGCGAAGGACCTGGTCGACGGCGCGCCCAAGGCGGTCAAGGAAGGCGTCAACAAGGCCGAAGCTGAAGCGATCAAGAAGAAGCTGGAAGAGGCTGGCGGCGCAGTGGAGCTGAAGTAGGAGACTCCAAGTCTTTTTGACGGATCACAACCGGTCGGGAAAATCGGCGTGCGCGCAAGGTTCGCGCGGGCCCCGCTTTCGGACGGTACTAATCGAGCAAGCCACAGGCGCGGGGGAGATCCCTGCGCCCGCGAGCTTTATTGCGTTTGCTTTCACGGCGCGCCCTTCGCGGCCGAGCGGTTTCCGCGCGCTTCGCGCGTTCCGCCCCGCGGCTCACCCGAGCAAACCCGGCGGCGCCCGCACGGCGAGGTAGCAGATGGCCCAGGTTCATGTAACGAGCAATCTTCGTATTCGCCGCTCCTTTGGCAAGATCAAGAAGATCATCGAGATTCCGAATCTGATCGAGATTCAGAAGCGCTCGTATGACGACTTCCTGCAGGTCGGCGTTGCGACCGAGGACCGCGCCGACGTTGGTCTGCAGGCGGTCTTCAAGTCGGTCTTTCCGATCAAGGACTTCAACGAGACCGCGTCGCTGGAGTTCGTCTCCTACGAGCTCGGCACGCCCAAGTACGACGTCGAGGAATGTCATCAGCGCGGCATGACCTACGCGGCGCCGCTCAAGGTCAAGATCCAGCTCGTCATCTGGGACGTCGAGAACGGGCGCCGCTCGATCAAGAACGTCAAGGAGCAGGAAGTCTATTTCGGCGAGATCCCGCTGATGACCGGCAACGGCACCTTCATGGTCAACGGCACCGAGCGCGTGATCGTCAGCCAGCTGCATCGCTCGCCCGGCGTATTCTTCGAGCACGACAAGGGCCGCACCCATTCGACCGGCAAGCTGCTGTATTCCGCGCGCATCATCCCGTATCGCGGCAGCTGGATCGATTTTGAATTCGACCCGCGCGACGTGCTCTACGTCCGCATCGATCGGCGCCGCAAGTTTCCCGCGACGGTGCTGCTGCGCGCGCTCGGGATGACCACCGAGGACCTGCTCAACTATTACTACCGCAAGGACGTCATCAACCTCGACGCCAAGCAGTACACCAAGCATTTCGTCGCGGACCATCTGCTGGGACTGCGCGTCAGCCGCGACGTCAAGGATCCCAAGTCGGGCGAGGTGATCGCGCGCGAGGGCCGCAAGTTCAACAAGGCAATCGTGCGCGCGATGGAGCAGGCGCGAATCACCGAGGTGCCGATCGCGCTCGACGAAATCGTCGGCCGCGTCTCCGCGCACGACATCGTGGATTCCACCACCGGCGAGGTGTTGATCGGCACCAACGAGGACTTGACCGAAGAGGCGCTCGAGAAACTCAAGAGTCACGGGGTCAAGAAGGTCGAGGTGCTGTTCACCGAAGAGGCGCCCGGCGGCGGACCGCTGCGCCTCACGCTGGCGCAGGACAAGCTCGGCACGCCCGAAGAAGCGGTGATCGAAATCTACCGGCGGCTCCGTCCCGGCGATCCGCCGACGCAGGAGACCGCGACCACCTTCTTCAACAACCTGTTCTTCAACGCCGAGCGCTACGACCTCTCCAAGGTCGGACGCCTGAAGCTGAATCACAAGCTCAAGATCGACGTGCCGCTCGAGCAGGGCACGCTGCGCCGCGAAGACATCCTGGAAGTCGTCCGCTACCTGATGGAGCTCAAGAACGGCAACGGCCAGGTCGACGATATCGACCACCTGGGCAACCGCCGCGTGCGCGCCGTGGGCGAGCTGGTCGAGAACCAG
>DASQHV010000396.1:0-2512 GCA_035631915.1 Candidatus Acidiferrales bacterium
TTCGTGGTCGATCGCGCGCGCGAGAAAGACTCAAAACGGTCGTTCAAGATTGGCGAGCGCGGCGGCGAACCGATCGATGCGCCGATGCGTCAGATCACCGAACAAATGTGCATGGCGTTCTCAGGGCCGGCGCGCAACTACCATAACGACAAGCAGAAAGCCGTCGAGCTGGGCTTTCCAGAAATCGTCGTGCAGGGGATGCTGTCGGTGTGCATGGTCGCCGGGATGATGACGCGGCGATTCGGGCTCGGATTTCTGTATGGCGGCCGGATGGACCTGCGGCTGGTCAACGTGGTGTGGGGCAACGATGTGACTGGGCCGAAGGGCTTGATCGTCGAACGGCATCCGGAGGGAACCCGCACGCGCGCCGAAGTCGAGGTCTGGTGCGAGAAGAGCGACGGGACCAAGACGATCGTCGGAACGGCGAGCGCGCTCGAGCTCTAAAGCGTTCCGGGCGTGAGCGCGGGAGTAAAATCAATCGCAGCGGCAATTGCAATTCTGATCTACTGTGGATGCGCGAATCGATGCGACGTTGCGCAGTCGCAATGCCAGTACGAATGCAAACGCAACTACCAGGTCTGCGAGCTGCACGGCAACGACGAGTGGTATTGCCACAATCAAATAGGTAATTGCTGGTCGGGTTGCGACGACGCGCGACGCACCTGTCACAGATGGATGTAACTAATCGACTGACTAATCGATTGACTATGCGGCGGTAGTCAGAGCTTCGACGTCGGCGACGGACTTGGGCGTCGCGGCGGTCATCACTTCGTGCCCGGATTCGGTGACCAGCACGTCGTCCTCGATCCGGATTCCGATTCCGCGAAAGCTCTCGGGAACTTCGTCGTCATCGGCTGAGATGTACAGGCCCGGCTCGACGGTGAGCACCATCCCGGGTTCGAGCATCCGCGATGCGCCGCCGACGCGATAGAGCCCGACGTCGTGCACGTCCATCCCGAGCCAATGGCTGGTGCGATGCATGTAGTAGCGGCGGTACGATCCCTTCTCGATGATTTCATCGGCCGAGCCGTGCAGGATGCCGAGATCGCGCATCCCATCAACGAGCACGCGCAGTGCAATATCGTGCGGATCGTCGAAGCGGATGCCGGGCTTGACCGCTTCGATCGCTTTGAGCTGCGCCGTCAGCACCACCTCATATAGGCTGCGTTGGAGCTCGGTGAAGCGCGCGCCAATCGGCGAAGTGCGCGTGATGTCGGCGGCGTAGAACTCGTACTCTGCGCCGGCGTCGATCAGCAGCAACTCTCCCGCTCGCATCTCGCGATCGTTGTTGATGTAGTGCAATGTCGCCGCGTTGGGGCCTGACGCGATGATCGAAGGATAGCTCGGGCAGGTCGCGCCGTTGGAGCGGAAGGCGTAATCGACTTCGGCCTCGATCTGCCACTCCTTCATCCCGCCCCGAGCTTTGGCCATCGCACGGCGATGCGCCTCGGCCGAGATGTTCATCGCACGGCGCATCGCGTCGAGCTCCGCGGGCTCCTTGCGCAGCCGCGCCTCGTGGATGAGATCGCGGGGATCGACTATCGAAGAGGGGCCGATTCCGATTCGCGGACGCATCGACTGCGCCCAGCGGACCAGCTTCAGCACGCGCTCGTCCATTTTCTCGTTGAGCCCGAGCGGGTAGTGGACGCGGTCGCTCTTCTCGAGATAGCGCGGCAGAATTTTTTCCAGGTCGTCGATGACGTAAGCCTTGTCGGCGCCGTACTCGACGATCGCGCCTTCGACGCCGGCGCGCCGCCCAGTCCAGGTCTCGCGTTCCTTGTCGCGCGGACGCACGAACAGCACGTACTCGCCGTCGGGATGGCCGGGCGACATCAGTGCGACGGATTCCGGCTCCGCAAACCCGGTCATGTAGTAGAAGTCGCTGTCCTGCCGATAGATGAACTCGACGTCGCCGGAGCGAAGCGCAACCGGGGCGCTGGGCAGAATCGCAGTCGCGCCCGGCGCGATCGCCTCCATGAAGCGCTTGCGGCGCGCGCGAAAATTGTCGGCGTTGCCGTTGAGGCTCATCGTAAATGATTACGCCATGCGGCGAGTCGTCGCGCTAGTGCTCTCGCGCAGGCTCAGGCGAGGGTTCAAGCGGATGGTTAAGGTAATCCGGCGCGGCCGACTTCCACCTGCGTCGTTTCGATTCGACCGTCTCGTGCGGCGCGGCACTTCTCGGGATCGGAGGTTCCCGCGGTCGCAACGAACAGCGTGCGTCCGTCCGGGCCGCCCAGCATGCACGCGAACGCGTCGGTCGCGACCTTGATCGTCTCGAGCACTTCTCCGCCCTGCTTGACGCGAATCACTTCCGACGCCGTCGGGCACGCAACCCAAATCGCGCCTTCCGCGTCGAGGCAGATTCCGTCCGGAACGTGCTCGCCGAGATCCGCCCAGACGCGCCGATTCGACAGCGAGCCATCGCCGGCGATGTCGAATGCGGTCAAGCGATTTCCGAACGATTCACCAACAATGAGAGTCCGTGCATCGGGCGTGATGACAGCGCCGTTGG
>DASQHV010000397.1:0-9740 GCA_035631915.1 Candidatus Acidiferrales bacterium
GCGACAAACGAAGCGGTTCATTCCTTTCCTCGTGTAGGAAGACTGTTGCCTAAGCCGTCGCAGTTCTTCTCTCCCATAAGGCACTACCCTGATGGGTGGCGGACCAAGACAGGCAGAGGCGCGTATATCGCTGGTGGGGCCTAGTATCCTCGTCGAGGCCGCCATAGAACTTGACATGCGCCCGCGGCGACGGTCGTTCTCAATGGCTGGTGCTCCGCATGGTCTCGTGACGAGCCACGTATTGGCGTCGCCGTTCTCCTCCAAGGCCCGTGCTTTGGGCCGCTTAAGACACAAGGAACCAGATGGCCAACATCGGCACTATGCTCAAGCAGGAGATCTCGCGCCTCGCTCGCCGGGAGATCCGGGGCCAAGTACAGGCAATCAAAAGGGCGTCAGCGCAGTACCGGCGGCATATCGCGGCTTTGAAACGCCAGGTGGCGACGTTAGAGGGCCAGATGGCCGCGCTCATGCGGCGAACCCTCGAGCAGCCCTCTGCCACCAAGAGCAGCCCCAGCGCGTCGAAGGTGCGCTTTGTCCCGAAGGGCCTTCGCGCGCAACGAAGCCGTCTGGGACTGTCGGCAACCGACTACGGGAAGTTGGCGGGCGTCAGCGCCCAATCGATCTACAACTGGGAGCAGGGACACGCCAGACCGCGCACCGAGCAGCTGACCGCCCTGGCTGCGCTTCGCTCGATCGGCAAGCGCGAGGCACGCGCCCGCCTGAATGCCCTCGACGCCAGGACAACTAGGAAACGGCGCAAGTCCTGAACACGCGGGCAATGGAACTGCGGTGCGGCGCTGCGGTGACCGTGGGCGTGGGCCTTTTCGCCGCCGCGGCCCTCGCCGGGGAACCGAGCTTTCAACTCGACCCATTCGGCCAGGCGACGCACGACAGCGCCGTGTGTCCGGTCGTCAAGCCTCCGCTACTGACCGAGGACGAAATGCGTACCGAAGCGCACGTTCGCGTCGAGCGCGGCACGTACTACGCGCTCGAGGGGACCAGCGAGCCTGGCGGTGCCTACCGACGGGATCGGGAATTCAACGCCGAAGTGATCGCCGCGATCAGCGCGGACCCGCGCTTCCGCAACACCTCAGTATGGGTGACGACGTGCCGTGGTTGGGTGATGCTCGAGGGCTGCGTGCGTTCGTATGGGCAGCGCAAGGCGCTAGTCGCGTTCGTCAAGAAGCAGCCCAACGCGGTCCAGGTGTTCTATTCACTCACGCGACTTACGAAATAGACGGGTGTGGAGGCGTGGTCGATCGCTGCGTGGGGCGACACGGTGGGAAGGCCGTGAGGCCACGCTTACCCGCCCTTGTGTGGCTCCCCTGGTTCTGACCGGCGGGCGTGCAGCGGATCAGGCCGCCGTCACGACGAGACACATCACCACCGACGCCACAATTATCGTCGACGACGCTGCGCTGACGGCCAAGTTCAAGACCGCGCTTCTTGCCGAAACTGGTCTCAAGACGCTTCAGATCGACGTCGCGACGCGCGACGCGGTGGTCGCACTGGTGGGGAGCGTCGATTCCGAAGTCTTGCATCGGCGCGCCGTGCAAATCGCCGGATCGCTGAGCCGCGTGCGGCAGGTCGTCGACAAGCTTGTTGTCAAGACAGGCTGACCGCAACCGCGCATCGGCGATCCGGGTGATTCGATCCTTTGGCGACGAGGCCGAGACCCCGGAGCCCGCAAGTCTTGGCGGCACCGATGAAACGTCTTGGAAGACGGATCGGACGCAAAGCAGCGACAAACGTCTGGAATCGCCTACGATTGCCCGGGAAGTAATCGCAACGGACAACAACCCAATTCGCCGCATGCTTGCGGCCGCGGTGATCGCGGAAGCCTGAGTCTTCGCGCGCTATCGAGATTGGAACGACACCGATGCCGGTGAACGAGCGGTTATCGCGGGCAGCCCACAGGGCGCGCGCCTCGATGCAAGCCCCGGCGACCGCATCAGTATGGCTTGTGTTCCGTCGCTTCGTCCTGAATCTTCTGGCCGCCCTGCTCGATG
Source organism: Candidatus Acidiferrales bacterium (assembly GCA_035631915.1). Classification (GTDB taxonomy): domain Bacteria; phylum Desulfobacterota; class Binatia; order Binatales; family Binataceae; genus Binatus. The sequence continues at coordinate 2,010 of DASQHV010000397.1, forward strand.
TCGCGACCGGCACCTTGTATCGTGTTGCAGCCCGCCAGCAGCAACGGTGATCCGATTATGAGCGCGATAAGCAGCAGAATGAGTCGGTTTCGCATGATCGAGTCCTCTTCTCAACGTGTGACGACAATTCGACACGTCATCCACGTGTGCCGTTGCATTACTGGAGTCTCGGTGTTCGCAGCGGTTGGCGACAGCGGATTCCGTCCGAATACCTTGTAGGAAGGTGCGCCGGCGAGCCACCGGACGGAGTCGCGTCGCTGCAAGCACATGCAGTTTCCCGAGAACGGACCGTATCGTCACGATTCGCGCCGTTGCGGCTCCCAATTCGGCGGCGGGTTCTTCCACCAGCGCAGGTCCGGGCCTTGCGGAGCGAGCTTTCGCTGTTGGCGGTCGCGTATGAATTTCATCGTCAGGGCGACGATCAACAGCGCTACCGAACCCCACAGGAGTATGTCGCCTGCGGGCAGCGTCTTGGTGCCGAACGGCAAGACGAGCGACGATACCGCGAATGAAGGCACGACTGCCGCGCGGCAGGCCGCTGCACGGGCGACAAGAGATCGGGCTTGGCTTTCGGGTTTTCGGCACGTTGTCATCGGTCGAGCTCCAATGCCTAGTTGATGATGCAGACGATGCTGCACTCGCCTGCAGCGCGCGAGGAGCGGCCAATTCTGGATTCGCATGTCGGAAGAGTCCGACCGCCAGGATTTCGCGACCGCGGCGCTCGGCGGATCTCTCTTTCTCCTACATGCGGGTATCCACGCTCCTGACGAGGTCCCGGGATTTCCGCAGTGAGGTCGGCACGCCGGATCCAAATAATGAATGACGAGCTCGGTTCGAGCGCGGTCGTTCCGGTTCGTTGAAGCCCTCGCTACCGCTCAGGATCCTCATTCCCCTGCTGCTAGGCATCGTCGCGTTGCTCGCGATCGCCGTCTACGTCGAGCTCGGGGTCCGACGCCTCCTGATCGCCACCCGTCAGGTGGCGGGTGCCCTCGAGATGGCGGCAGCAATCCTCGGAGCGCTGGCGCTCATCGTCGACGCCGAGACCCGCAACCGCGGCTACGTGATCACCGGCAGGGATGAATACCTGCGGCCCTACCAGGCTGCCGTCCCGAAGATCGGCGACGCGCTCCATCGGCTGGGCGAGCTCGTCGCTGTCGACGGACGCTCCGAGCAGCGCGACATGATCGGGCAGCTGAACGCGCTCTGCGGCAAGCAGCTCGTCGAGCTCGAAGAAGTAGTGGCGCTCGGCGAGCGGGATGGATCGGAAGCGGCGCAGGCGCTCATCAACACCGGTATCGGCCGGACGACGACGGACGAGATCCGCGTGACCGTCGACGCGATGGCGGTCACGCATCGCAAGCAGATCGACGAGGCGAAATGCCCGTGGTCCAGCGACGTCGCATTCGTGCGTGTCGCGATTGCGATCACGATTGCGTTGACCATAGCGGTGCTGCTCGTGGTCCGGCTGCTTGCCCGTCGGGACTCGGAGCAGCGCGACGAACGGCGGCGCAGCATGCGGGAGGATCAGTTCCGCCTCGAAGCGCTCGCTCAGAAGCGCACCGCAGATCTCTCCGGGCTCTCCAGCTACCTCCAGGTCCTGCGCGAAGAGGAGAAGTCAAAGCTCGCTCGCGACCTCCGCGATGAGCTCGGCGCAATCCTGATGAGCGCCAAGATGGATGTCGCGTGGGTCGAGAAGCGCATCAAGGGCCGCGACACGGAGGCCGCTACCAAGCTCGAGCGAACGCTGCAGGCGCTCGACGACGGCGTACAGGTGAAGCGCCGGATCATCGAGGATCTCCGCCCTTCGCTGCTCGACAATCCGGGTCTTGCGGCGGCGATCGACTGGCAGGTCAATGAATTCTGCAATCGCGCCGGGCTCGAGTGCACGGTGTCGGTGCCGGGCGACGACCTCGCATTCGATCCGCGCCTGTCGATCGCGCTCTATCGGATCTTGCAGGAGGCGCTGACGAACATCGCCAAGTACGCGCGGGCGAAGAACGTGCAAGTCGAGCTAAGCGCGTCGAACGGACACATCACCCTGCTGATCAAGGACGACGGAATCGGCGTCCCGGACGACGCGCAGAACAACAAGCTCGCGCACGGCAATACCGGGATGCGCCAGCGCGCCCGCATGCTGGGGGGCGAGTATTCGAGCGGTCGACGCCCTGAGGGCGGAACAGGGATCGAGATCAACATTGCGCTCGAGCATGGGCCCGACGTGGAACACCGTACGCCGGCGCGCGTCGACGCACCCGTCTAAACCGACGCGCGCCAGGCTCGCCGGAGTCGACGATTGGACGCTGGACTTCGAGGCGCGCGGCGTATTCGAGGATCAGATTGCCGGACGTCAGGCCCTGCCGCGCAGAGCGTGAGGAGAACGATCGCACACCCGACGACCTCCCGGGCCCGGCGGATCGTATGGCAACTTCGCACGCGAATTCCGGTCGTCCTGCGGGGATTCGACTGCGTAGCGAACGGCGCCCCCCGGAAAGTCGGCGAAATGTCGATACAGGGGTTGAACCCAGGCGCAGCTCGGGCGGGAGGCTAGCGCCGTCTTCGCAGCGCCTTCCACCGCGGTTGGCGGCTCCATTCGCGGGCGCGTCAAACGGTGATCGTCGTGGAGCTCGACCATGGCCGCGCCGATCGCGATGATACAGAGCCATTCCAGGAAGCTGATGCGCACGCCATTCTCCCGGTCGCGTCAAGGGCCGCGTCGAATCAGCCCGGCCACTAGCGAAATGACAAACAGCACTAGGAACACGAAGAACAGGAGCTTTGCGATCTCAGCGGCGCCGGCCGCGATACCGCCAAAGCCGAACAGCGCAGCGACCAGCGCGATGACGAAAAAGACAGCGGCATAGTGCAACATGGCGTCCTCTCTCTTCGGTTGGCTCGGCAGTGCGCGACTTGCGCCGTACACCGTTGCCCATCGACACTCTGGGCTCGGCGGCCGCGCACAGCGATCGGCGGATGCCGGAATTCGGCGTCCCGGATCGTCCTACGCGCAGGAAGGGGCCGAAGCGCGCGCTCGGCCCCTGCCCGCCGTCGCGGCGTTGGGCCTGGCCCGTCACCCAGGACTAGCTCCCGCCGAGGCGCGCCTTCGCCTCCCTGACGCACCTGTCCTTCGCGGTGCCGGCGAATGCGTCGCACTTCTCGATCGCAATCTTGTAGTCGGCGTCGCGCTTGTCCTCGGCGGCATCCGTCCGCGCCTCCGCCATCTTTTCGGCCGACGATGCGCGCGTATCGGCCGACACGCGATCGACCTTCGCATCAGCCTTCGCGCGCGTGTATTCCGCCCTCGCCTCCTTCACGCAGACATCCTTCTGGTTGCCGGAAAGGTCATCGCACTTCTCCTTGGCGACCTGTTCCTTGCCCTTCGCTTCCTCGATGCAGACGTCCTTCGCGTTGCCGGCCATGCTCCTGCATGCCTGCGTGTCCGCGTTGTACTGCGTCGAAGCCTCCTTGTTAGCAGCGCCGCGCTGGTCCCTCGTCATCGTCGCGGACTGCGCTACACCGGCAAGCGTCAACGCGCCCGCGGCCGTCATCGCCAGCAGTAGTCTCGTCGTCCTCGTTGCTGTCCTCCTCATCGACGCTTGCGGAAATCGTCTTCGCGGGGCGTGCCGCCGAAGCGGTTCAGCTCCCTTTCGGCCTCGTCCTTGCCGACCCCGTATTGCTGCTGGATCTTGCCGACGAGCTGGTCGCGCTCACCGGCGATGACGTCGAGGTCGTCGTCAGTCAGCCCGCCCCAAGTTTTCCTTGATCTTCCCAGTCACCCGCTTCCCATTCGCTTCGATCTGAGCCCAACTCATCGACGGCTCCTTGGCGAACAATGTCGGGCGCGGATCGCCCGACCACCTTCACTAGTCCGCAATGCGCATGCCAGTCGTGAAGTTCTTCGCGATCAGCGCATTACCCGTGGCACGACGCCACGGCCGCGGTATTTTTGGAACGGCGAAATGTAATTCCGGAGCGACGCGTAGGACGGGACCGACGCACATCGCCAGCCGGTATCTTGGTCAGAGACTCGCGCATCCGCGACGCCGCGCGCGAACGGTGGCGCGTGGTTCGACGCGCCCGAATTCAGCTCGACAGAAGCTCGCTGATCGGATGCATTGTCTCGATGCGATCGGCAATGCTCTTCAGAACCGTGAGGAGAGGCACGCCGAGCAGGAGCCCCCAGCCGCCCCAAAGCCAGCCGAAAAAGAGGAACCCGATGAACACGGCCACGGGATTCATGTTCGCTGCCCTGCCCTGCATCCACGTGGCGAGGACCATTCCAATCGCCGCCGCGATCCCGACGATGACGGTCATCGCAATGACCGCGTCGCCGAGGCTCCCGGTTTCGACGAACGTCGTGATGCCGACCACGATGGCCGCGACGACCGTCCCGGCGTACGGGACGACGTGGACCAAGCCGGTGATCACACCGAGAGTCCCGGCGTTCGGCACCTTGAGCACTGCCAGCGCCGCCCAAGTGGCGAGCGCGATGAAGACGTTCGCGATTAGCAGTGTTATCAGGTAGGCTTGGATCTGACTGTCGATCTCGTTCAGTGCCTCGACGGTCACCCGGCGCCGCGCAAGCGACGCACCAGCAATCTTCGCGATCTTGCGCCGGAAGGTGTCACCAGCCGCCAGAAGGAATAGCGCGAGGAGCAGCGCGACAAAGATCTCGGCGATCGCACCGAGCGCATTGCCCGATTGCGTCTGGACAATGCCCTGGAACTGCACGAGACCAGTGGGCTTCGGCGGCTCCTTGACTGCGACACGCTTGCCCGCGATTTCCACTGCGGCCTCCTCGAGTTCTTGCGCCGCAGCCTCCACGTTCGTCATCGGCCCAGGCGCCCGCCGCGCAGAGTCCGCTATGGCCTCCCGAACCTTGCGCGCGGCCGCCGGCAACTCGGAGACCCAATTGTTTACGTCGTCCTTGACGCCGTACACGGTGCCCGAGATCAGCGCAACCAGAATCGTGATCACCATCGTCGCCGCAGCAAAGCGTGGGATTCGGATCCGCTCGAGCATCGAAACGAGCGGCCGCAGCATATAGCTAAGCAGGATTCCCATGACAACCGGGACCAGGAACGGTTGCGCGATACGCGCCACGGCGATAACTGCGCAGACCGCGATCGATGCAAGCGCGACCTCGGCCACGGAGAGCTCGCGGCGGACCATCGGCTCGTGCGGCCCCCTCACGATGCCGCGTGGACGTACGCGTTTCTCCGAAACCATATCGGGCCCAAGATCACCTGGTGGGAGACTTGCCGCTTGCGCCGCGCCGCGCGACACAATCATTTGATGAGACCGTTCTTGATCGCGTAGTACGTGAGATCCGCATTCGACTTCATTCCCATCTTCTCGAGCACGCGCGTCCGGTATGTACTGACGGTCTTGACCGACAGGTTGAGTTCATTGGCAATCTTCGAGACGGCCGCGCCGCCGGCGATCTTGCAGAAGCTCTGGAATTCGCGCTGCGATAGCTTTCCGTGGAGCGGCTCGTTGACATCGCCGGTCGCGCGATCGGCGAGAATCTGTGCCAGCGCCGGGCTCACGAACTTGCGCCCGCGGACAACCGTGCGGATCGCGCCGACCAGCTGGGTGGATGCCGCTTCCTTGTTGACGTACCCGAAAGCTCCCGCGCGGAGCAGGCTGATCGCGTACTGATCCGCCGAATAGCCGGAAAGCATCAGGATCGGCAGCTCGGGGCGTACGTGCTTCAGTGTCGTCAGCGTATCGATTCCATTCTTGTCGGGCATCGAAATGTCGAGCAGCACGACATCGAAATCCTGCGTGCGCACGAGCGCAATCGTTTCGTTGCCCGTGGCCGCCTCCCCGGTAATCTGCATGTCCGGCTGATCCGCGATGAACTGCTTCAGACCGGCCCGTACGATCGCGTGGTCGTCTGCAATGAGGATTCCGATCATGGTGTCTCCTCGCACGGGTTGGTTGGTCGGTGCTAGACGGCGGTCGGCGCGGACCGGTATACCGCGAGTCGGTTGTAGAGGGTCTTCAGGCTGACGCCGAGCATCTCGGCGCACGCCGTTTGTCGCCTTCGCACAGATCGAGCGTCGAATGGACCGCCTGGTGCTCGATTGCGGCGAGTGGCGTCCCGACCAGCACGTATAGGCACTCGCCGAGCGTGGCAGCGTCCGCCGTCGCGAGGAAATCGATCTCGACGAGTTCGTCGGACAGGATATACGCGCGCTGCACGGCGTTCCGGAGCTCGCGGACGTTTCCCGGCCAGCGATACGAGCGGATGACGCCGGCTGCCTGCCGCGAAAAGGTCTTGCGCGATGTTTTCGCCTCGTTCAGCTCCTGGAGGAAATGCTCCGCGAGGAGTTCTGCGTCGCCGTCGCGCTCGCGCAGCGCCGGTGAACGATCCCTTCTCGCAGCCGAAGAGCTCGGCTTCGATGAGGTCAGCCGGGATCGCGCCACAATTGACCGCGAGGAACGGCGCACTCGCCCGTTCGCTCAGTCGATGAACCGTAGCGGCGACGACTCCCTTCCCGCTTCCCGACTCGCCGGTTATGAAGACCGTCGCGAGCGTTGCGGCGACCTTGGCTACCCTGCGATACACATCCTGCATCGCCGGAGATGCACCGTAGAGATCGCGGAAACGCGACAGCGCCGGCTCCGACTCCGCATGGCGCGCCGCCACGAATGGCAACACCGCGATATTGGCGCCTGGCAACCTGCGCTCGGACATGGTCGGCCTTTCAAGGCGGGCTCGGTTACCGCATCGTAGTCACCGCTACGCCGACCTACACTAGGCGCACAGCCGATACCGCCGTCAGGGCCCATCCTACAGCTTCTTCCTCTGTAGCGACGGCCACAGTCCTACGCGACAGGAGCGCGGCCGAGGTCGTAGCGACCGAGCCCGTGGCGCACCCCATTACGCTCCGCCTCGCGCACCTTTCGGTGTGGAGCGTGGGCTCGGACTGTCGCCGACCTTACACTCGAGCTTAGTCCCGGATAGGGTTGGAGTCCGCCCGCTCGACGTTCCTTGCCGACCCATTTCGGACGTACGGTAAGCCGAAAACCGTCGTCTTCATCGTTTCATGGGCGCACGCTGCTCAAGCCAAGGCGAGCGTCTCGTTTATGCCTGCTCGATCCTGATGTTACGGCACGGCACGCATTGCCACGTCGCGCCATCACACGTCTCAAACAACCAACACTACTTCTTAGCGGGCGGAGCGTTCTCCGCCGGGGTCGGCGCGCCGTCGGCATTCCAAGTGTCACGAACGTACAGCCACTTCCCGCCTTTCTTCATGGAAACGGAAAGATATTTCCCGGTCTCGACAACCTTCCCCGCCTTGTCCTTCACTGCGTAGGTCCCGGACTGCCAGCCCATGTCGCCGGAGACGCCGCCGGCGGGTTTGGGGCCGAGACTGAAGGCGACCCCGGCCTTTCGTGACTCCGCCGTGTCCTTCACAAAGAAAGCTTTGATTGCGGTCCGTCCGTTCACCCCGGGCGCGCCAGGTGGGAGGAGCACTGCCTGTTCGTCGTAGAGGCTCGCCACCGCATCGGCGTTGCCCGCGTTATAGGCCCTGACCCACTGTTGATCGACGGCCTGGAGTGCCGCCATTTCTTTCGCCGAATCAGCCGCCGATGAATCGATGCTGAACACGGCCACTGCAACCATGGTGCAGAAAACTGCCGTCGACTTCGGTATCAGATTCATTAATCCGCCCTCTAGATTGTCAGCACTGGAGCCCCACCGGGCAAAAGCGACCATGA
>DASQHV010000398.1:0-1810 GCA_035631915.1 Candidatus Acidiferrales bacterium
GGGGCCGGTGCGAGGTTCTGTTGATAAACGATGCCGGTGGCTCCGTACATGTAAGGAATGGACCAGTTCAACTGCGGGTCCCACGGCGGGCGCTGAAACGCGGGATCGAGCGCGCCGAGGTTGGTCAACAGTTCGTGGCGGATGGGCGCGAACAGCCCTAGATCGCGCATGGGGCCGACGAAATCCGCCGAAGGAAATACGACGTCCCATCCGGAGTTTCCGCCGAGCACCTGCGCGAGCATCTCCTGATTGCTCTCGTAAGTGCCGTAGCGTACGCGCAGACCGGTCTCACGCTCGAAATTAGCGATGGTATCGGGCGCGACGTAATCGGACCAGTTGTAGACGTTGAGACGCGGGCCGTCGCTACAGTCGGAGAGCACGACGCCAGCCGCGGGAATCGCGGCGGTCCTAACGACATCCTTGAGAAACTCGCGCCGGTTCATGCTTTGCGCAACCTCTCGGAAATCAGGATCAACGCGCCGAGTCCGGCGACCACCATGGTCGATACCGCGTTCAGCACCGGATTCACGCCGCGGCGTGCCATGGCGTAGATCACCATGGGCAGCGTGCGCGAATCGACGCCGGCGACCAGGCTGGTGATGACGTAGTCGTCGATCGACACGGTGAAGGCGAGCATCGCGGCGGCGGCTATGGCGGGGGCCAAATACGGCAGTGTGACGCGATAAAATGCTCCGAACTCGGTTTCACCCAGATCGAGCGCGGCTTCTTCGAGCGCAACGTCGAAATTGCGCAGGCGCGCCATCACTACCAGAACCACGTAGGCGATGGAGAACGAGACGTGCGCGAGGATCACCGTGTGCATTCCGAGCCGCAGGTGCAGATAGCGGAAAATCCATTGGAAGAATGCCAGCAGAGACACGCCGGTGACGATTTCCGGCGTCACTAGCGAAAGATACATCGATCCGGCGAGCCACGCCGACGCTTTTTTCCATAGCCCGTAAGCCGCGAGCGTGCCGATGACGGTCGCGAGCGCCGTCGCCGCCACAGCGATCGCCAGGCTGTTGGCGGCCGATTCGAGCAAATCGCGATCCGCGAACATGGCGCGATACCAGCGCAGCGAAAATCCCTCCCACACGGTGAAGCGAGAGGCGTTGACGCTGAAGATCGCCAGGATCGCGAGCGGCAGATGCAGAAACAGGTACGCGCAGGCGGCGTAGAGAGGCAGTGCGTGTTTTCCGAACGAGAAGCGCGTGCTCACAGCAGTTCCTCTCTGGTTCGCCGCATCAGGACGAGCATGGCGATCGCCGCGACAATCAGGACGATCGACGCGGCCGCTCCGAACGGCCAGTCCCGCGACGCCGTGAACTGATTCTGCACCAGGTTGCCGATCAGCACGGTCTTGCTGCCGCCGAGCAAATCAGAAACCAGATAGGTTCCGACGCACGGCACGAAAACGAGAATCGACGCGGCCCACAATCCCGGCACGCTCAGCGGAATGGTCACGCGCAGGAGCGCACGCCAAGGCGATGCCCCGAGGTCCGCCGCGGCATCGAGCAGTGCGGGGTCCTGACGCTCCAGCGTCGCGTACAGCGGCAGAACGGCGAAGGGCAGATAGCCATAAACGAGTCCCAGAATCACCGCGCCCTGGTTGTAGAGCATCGGCAGCGGCGCATGGATCGCGCCCAGCGCCGCGAGGACAGTGTTGACGAGGCCGGTATCGCGCAGCAGAAACATCCACGCGTACAGCCGAATCAGGAAGCTGGTCCAGAACGGCAGGATCACCAGGGCGAGGTACAGATTCTTGCGCGGTCCGGATCGTGCGATGAACAGCGCCAGAGGGAACCCCAGC
>DASQHV010000399.1:0-6242 GCA_035631915.1 Candidatus Acidiferrales bacterium
ATGCAGGGCGTTCTGCGCGACACGGTAAGGGCGCGCGATTTTCTTCCGCTCACGTTGTACGCAATCGCGCTTTCCGCGGCGGGCCAACCGGTCAGCCGGGAGTTTCGCGCGATCGTGGTCGGCGGCGGCGACGCCGCCGCGCTCGACGAAGCGGGTCAGCGAAAACTGCGCCAGGCTTTGTTCAGCTTCGATCGCGCGCCGATTCACACGATCCACAGTTTCTGCAGTCGCACGCTGTCCGAGCTGGCGTTCCAGAGCGGCATGCGGCTGCGCGTCGAACTCACGGACGGGCTGAGCGCATTCAATCAGGCGTATCGCGCCGAGCTTCGCGACCATCTCGCGCGGGACAAATCTGCCAGGGTTCTGCTGGACGAGTGGATGGCCACCCCTCACAAGAGCGACGACTTGGAGAAATTGCTGAGAGCCGCGTACGTCAAGCGCTACCTGGCCAGCGGTGAACGCACGCGCCGCCCGTCGAGCGCGGCGGCGGCGCGCAAACTGTTGCCGCTCGAAGTGCGGATCGTGGACGCGTTCCTGCCGATGGTGGCGGCGCGGATGGAGCGCATGAAGCGAGAGCGCGGCCTGCTCGACTACGACGATATGCTCGAATGGCTCGCGCGCGCGCTGGACGAGGCGCACGGACCCGCGCTGGCGTCGGCACTGCGCGATCGTTACCGCTACGCGTTGATCGACGAATTTCAGGATACCGACGAGATGCAGTGGCGAATTTTCCGCCGCGTGTTCGTCGAGGGCGGCGGCGCCAACTACCTCTATGTGATCGGAGATCCGAAGCAGGCGATCTATTCGTTCCGCGGCGCCGACGTCTTCACCTATTTGGAAGCCCGGCGCGATCTGAGCCGCCGCAACGCGACGCTGCTTCCGCTGGTTGAGAACTTTCGATCAACGAAAAGTCTCATCGAAGCCGTCAATCTGATCTTCAAACAGGACGCCGACCCGCCCTTGTTCACCGGTGACATTCGTTACGACCATCCGGTTGTATGCGGACGCGAATCTCTTCGCGCGGTCGACCGCAACAACAACCCGGTCGCCCCGATCACGGTCATGGCGCTCTCGTCCGCGGAAAAGATGAAGGCCGCGCGGGCCCGCGACGTGCTCGGCCGGCATATCGCCAACACGGTGCGCGCGCTGCTCGAAGACGGTCCTCATGCGTTGCGGATTTCCACGCTTGACGGCACGCCGGAGCCGGTAAAGGCGGGCGAGATTTTCATTTTGACGCGTTCGAACCGGGAGAGCATCGCGATCGGCGAACACTTGAGAACCGCGCGGGTCCCATTCGCGTTCTACAAGCAGGAGGGACTGTTTGCGACGCCCGAGGCTGCCAATATTCTCGACGCGCTAAGGGGGGTTCTGGAGCCGGGCGCCCGATCGCGCCGGTTGAAGGCGTGGACCACGCCGTTCTTCGCGGTGCCATATGCCGAGCTTCATCGGGTCGCCGACCCGCCGCCGTCTCATCCGCTCCTGGAGCGGCTCTACCAGTGGAAGGCGCTCGCAGACGCGGAACGGTTTGCCGACCTGTTCGATGCGATGTTGCATCGAAGCGGCCTCGTCAATCGCGAATTGTTTCTCTCCGACAGCGAACGTGAGCTGACGAACTACCTGCACATTTTCGAAATCCTGCTCGAGAAGGCGCTCGGCAAGCGGCTCGCACTGGCCGAAGTGATCGATCTGCTCGCCAGCTATATCGCCGGCTGGGCGTTGCCGGGCGGCGATGACAGCGATGTCCAGCGCCTTGAAAGCGAGCGCGATGCCGTGCAGGTCATGACCATTCACAAGAGCAAGGGACTGGAAGCGGACGTGGTCTTTGTCTACGGCGGGTTCAATCAGTCACCGCTGCAGGACGATGTCTCGGTGTTCCATGAGAGCGGCGCGCGTCGCCTCGCTGTCGGCAAGGAGGAACGGGATCGCGCGAAAGATCGCATCAGGAAAGAACTGGAAGAGGAAGACCAGCGCCTGCTCTATGTGGCGGCCACGCGGGCGCGTGCGAAATTGTATCTGCCGTACTTTCCTGAAAAGTCGATCCGGCAGCTTAACGGGCTCTACCTGCATATGAACAGCCGACTGCGCGCGATCCTCGCGCCGCCGCGCTCCAGAAGCCACCGACCTGATTTGTTCGAGATCGAGGAAGTCGCTCCGAGCGGCCCAACCGACTCCGCAAGTGACAGTTCGCGGGCGGAGCTTGCGATTTGGAATCCGTCGGACGAGCTTCTGGACGACACCGCTGACGCCGCGGCGCAGCGTGAACTGGCGGCGGCGGGCGCGCGCCATGCCCCGTTCAAAATATGGTCGTACACTTCGATTCGAGGCGCTGCCGAGTTCGCGTCAAGATTCAATTTCGATTCAGACGGCTCGACCTACGAATCCGACGAATTCAAGATCGATGTCGACGCAGTCGAGGCGCGCGCCGAAAGCGACGACTTGCCAGGCGGGCGCGCGGTCGGCGTGTTCGTGCACGAAGCTATCGAGCGGCTGGACTTCGCTTCCCTAGGCCCGGCTCCAAACTTCGACTCGTGGATGGTGCGGGAAGACGTGCGCGATTTGTTTGCGGACGCGATGCGGCGTCATGGAGTCACCGATCAACGCTGGCTCGACCGCGGCCGCGAAGTCGTGTTCAGCGCGCTGACCGCGCCGATCGCGCTCGGCGATGAAATCGTCCAAGACGGCTTATTCCGGCTGCCGAACGTTCGCGAGATGGAATTTGCGTATCCCATTCCCGAGAAAAACCACTTGCTCGCCGCCGGCGTCCCGCACGATGGGTGGACGGTCGAGCGCGGTTACGTGAAGGGCTCGATCGATATCGTGTTTCGCCACGGCGGCCGATTCTATTTTGCAGATTGGAAGACGGATCTGCTGCCTTCGTACGACCCGGCAGCGATCGCCGCTCACGTTGAGCGGAACTACTCGCTGCAGATGCAGATCTACGCGATCGGAACGGTGCGTCTGCTCGGCATCCGCAGCGAACCAGAGTATGAAGCCCGCTTCGGCGGCCTGCTTTACGTATTTCTCCGGGGCGTTTCAGCCGCGGGAGACAGCAGGAGCGGAATATTCTTCGCACGGCCAGCCTGGAGTGAAATAGTCAATTATGAATCCGCATTAGTCACTGCCGATACTGATTTCCGGATACACGCGTGAATCGCAACTACGCATTACTGGGTCTGGACACGGCCCGGCGTCGCTTCGATGTGGCGCGAGGAGGCGTCCGGTCAGAGTTCGAGGATCAAATCCGCCTACTCGAAAGGTCGGTTGCGACGCTCAATATGACGGTCGAATCGGTTCATCTGGCGGCGGAAGTCGCTGCGCTTCAGCCGGCTCTGGAAGCGAGAGAGCACATAGCACTGGTCGTCCTGACGCTCGTTTCGCTCGCAGCACTTCAGGAAGGAAGCACCCGCTTTCCGGTAGTCGGTCCGGAGTCAAAGGCGCCGCTCGGCCGCATCTTGACTGCGCTGCTCGGGAACGACTTTGGAAGCGATGGGCCGCAGGCAATGGCCAAGGCGATTGAAAGCTTACTTAGGTCGAACAACGCATCCACTGTAGTCGGGCGACGGGCAGACGAATACAAACCTCTGTTGTTTCTCAGTCCTTACATATTCCATCATCGAATACACTATATTGAAGGGGAACTGGCTAATCGCATCGCCGCGATGCTCGTCGCGAGCGCGAAGCAAGTTGAGCGTCCGAAGAATGTCGAGACGCTTCTGGAGGAGGTGTTCGCGCGGCCGGTCTTCGCAGGCGGCGCGCCGATCTATCTGTCGCCGGAGCAGCGTTCGGCGGTAGCGGCGGCGGCAGCTACCGGACTGACGGTCATTTCGGGCGGCCCTGGTACGGGCAAGACCTCCATAGTGGTTGCGATCTTGCGCCTGATGGTGCGACTCGGCGTCGATCCAGCGCTGATCTCGTTGGCGGCGCCCACTGGAAAGGCGGCGCATCGCATGGGCGAATGTGTCCGCGCCTCGCTGACGCAGACTGACCGACGCGACGCCGTGGATCAGACACTGCTCGACAACTATCCGGAGCCGACGACGATGCATCGCCTGCTCGGCTACTCGCCGGAGGGCGACCGCTTCCGCCACCATCGCAACAACCCGCTGTCGGCGAGGGTGGTGATCGTAGACGAAGGTTCGATGCTGGATCTGACGCTGATGGAGCGCCTGGTCAACGCGATGCGGGATGATGCGCGCCTGATACTGCTCGGCGACGCCAACCAGTTGCCGTCGGTGGCGGCGGGCTCGGTGTTTCGCGACTTCGTTCCGCGCGCCGGTGTCGATGCCGGGCCGTTTGCGGCAGTGTCGATCGAGCTGAAAGAGAATCATCGCATGCAGCAGGGCGATGCGGACGGCCGCGCCGTTCTGGCGCTTGCGCAATCGATCAACGAAGGCAACGCACGCCTGCCGGCATCCGATGAAACTGGTGACGGAATCATCGCGCAAAGAAATTCGGCGGCGGAACTCAAGTTCGCGGGAGTCGAACTAGTCGCGGCCTCGGCTAGCAAGCTCGGACCCTTTCTGGATCGGTGGTATGAGGAGCGAGTTCGCGGCGGAAGTGAAATCGCAGAACTCGTCGCGCATGAATATGTCGAGCGCGACGGCGCGTTCGACGCCGCCGACGGCGCGCGTCTGCAGCGTCTGTTCGCGCACTTCGGAAGGTCGCGCATTCTTTGCGTGACGCGGGTTTTTGAAACCGGCGCAGACCGAATCAACGAGCGGCTTCATATGCGCGCTGCCGAGTTCGCGGGGGTCGCGGCGGGACGCGTCGAGCACGTCGTCGGAGAGCCGCTCATGGTTTTGCGCAACGACTACGAACGCGGGTTGTTCAACGGCGACCAGGGACTGCTCCTTTGGGTGCGCCGCGCCGGTGATCGGCAGATGCCGATGGCGGTCTTTCCGCGCGCGGAGAACTTCGTCGCGTTTCGCTTCGACACGATGCGCGAGTTCGTGGAGCTAAGCTACGCGATGACGGTGCACAAGGCGCAGGGCTCCGAGTACGATTCGGTGGCGATCGTGCTGCCCGAAGCGCCGATTGCGATGCTCACGCGCGAACTCCTGTACACCGCGGTCAGCCGCGCGCGCGCGTCGGTCGCGATCCTCGGCGACGACACGCTACTCAGCCACGCCGTTGCAAATCGCGTCGAGCGCTTCTCCGGCCTCGCCGAGCGAGTCAAATCGCGGCTTGCGCCCAGCTCATGACTTGGGTGTGTGCGCCAGCAGGAATTCGCGCACGCGCTTGACCGTTGCGCCAACAACCTCGGGCGTTTTCCAGCTTTCGACCAGCTGCCCGTTAGGCGCGAGCGAAGCGATTTCCTTCGACGTTTCGGTCGGATGATAGTCGTCGTTGCCGCACAGAACGAGCAGCGGCGTTTTGCACGAGCGCACAAACTCGCGCGACACGTTGAAGACGAAATCGCCGCCGTACATCCGGTCACGGAATTCACGCAGCGCGGCCGTCCCCAGTTGCGGACGCTCCTTTCGCAACGCTTCGCCCCAACCGTCGAACATCGCGAAGAACAGGTCGCGATTCTGCGGGCTAAGCCCGATTGGTTGCTGCAAGACCGCGGCGCTCACGCGGTCGGGCGCGCGCTGGATTAGTCCCAGGGAGTACGAACCGCCGATGCATCCACCCATGACGTGGCATCGCTTGATACCAAGGTGATCGAGCAGCGCGACATGATCCGAGGTGTAGCTGTGCCATCCATCGGAAGCACTGATCGGCGCCGTCGATTTGCCGGCGTTGCGCTGATCCATCGCGATGACGCGGAAGTTCGCCGCCAGCTCCACGGTCGGATCGAACGGACTCTTGTGCCAGAACTCGATGCTGCTGCGCATCCCGCCCGGCGCGAACAGCAGGATCGGATACCCGCTGCCAAACTCTTCATAGTAGAGCGATACGTCTGAATACTTGAATACTGACATTCCCGTACACCTCACTTGGTAGTCAACTACATATAGCTACTGAGTATTGAAAGATTATCGCTCGCCACCCGGAAACGGCGGATAGAGGTCCCGCCACGGACGCGCAGCCTCATACGCCGCCGCCAGCGCGAGCAGGTCGTACTCACCGTTCGGTCGGCCCACCATCTGCAGTCCAATAGGCAGTCGCGCCTTGTTGAATCCGCCCGGCACAGTGATCGCCGGTTGCCCGGTCGCATTGAATGGATACTCAAATGCAATCCACGTCCACAGTTCATCAAGGTAGCGTTCGGGTTTCGACGGAAACGTGCCGTTGCGCAT
>DASQHV010000400.1:0-7110 GCA_035631915.1 Candidatus Acidiferrales bacterium
TTCTCGCATGGACCGCGGGATGAATCGCGCCGAAGCCGCCGAAGGCCAGCGGATGCTCCTCGGAGATCGAGCCGCGCGCCTTGGCGTTGGTCATCACCGGCGTGTTGGTAAGTTCAGCAAAGCGCGTCAGCTCCGCCGCCGCCTGCGCGAACCATACGCCGCCGCCGGCGAGAATCGCTGGACGCTTCGCCTCGCGGATCCACTTGAGCGCCTGCACAAGTGCTGCCCGCCCCGGCCCTGCGGGAGCGTCGGGCTGGTTGTCGTTGGGAAACGCGACTCGCTCTTCATCGACGCGCGCGAACAGCACGTCGATCGGCAGCTCCAGGAACACCGGCCCCGGCCGGCCCGTAGTGGCGTGGCGGAACGCCGCCGCCAGGTATTCCGGAATCCGCTCCGTATGCGTTACGCTGCGCGCCCACTTGGTGATCGGCCGCAGGATGCCCATCTGATCGACCGCTTGCAGCGGCAGCTTGTCATCGTCGGCCAGCGGGCTGCGCCCGCCGATCAGTATCATCGGGATCGAATCCATGAACGCGTTGGCGACGCCGGTGACCGCGTCGGTGACCCCCGGCCCTGCCGTCACCATCGCGACGCCGGGACGTCCCGTCGTGCGCGCCCATCCGTCGGCCATGTGCGCCGCCGCCTGCTCGTGACGCGTATCGATCACGCGCATGCCGTGCGCGGCGCAGGCCGCGTAGATCGCGTCGAGGTGTCCGCCGTGGAGCGTGAAGATCTCGTGAACCCCGCGCTGCTCGAGCGTCCGTACCAGCATCTCGCCGCCGTCGATTTTCGCCATGATTGAATCTCCCTCTGCGGTGCGATTTGAAGCGCGCGGTCTGCACTATCGCAAGCAAGTTGCGTGCACGGCCCGCTGTACCGCTTATAGACCCGCGCCGCGTATTCGCCTAGCGGCGCGCCCCGTTTGAGTTGTCGCGAATGGAATCATTGCGGCGATCGGATACATCCGCCGAGGCTTCCGCTCGCTCGCAAGTGAAACTTGTCGGCGGAGGTTGTTTTGAGGTATCAGGCGAGTCGAAATCGGAGTATCAGAACGGAAACTGCGGCTGAATGGGCGTTGTGCTCATTTGATTGGCCTCAGCAAGCGTTCCGTTGTGATTGCACGCGGACGCGCATCGTAAATTGTTTCGCATTGCCATCGGGAGGGTCCCTGAATGAAGTTCTCGACCGGAAGAACCGCTGTCTTACTACTCGTGATTGCCTTGTCTACGCCCGCGATGGCGCAAGAGATGCGCGAAGCGAAGACCTGCCAGCCCGGCAGCACCTCGGGCAAATGCCTCGTGCAGGTGATCACCGCTCTTCAGAGCCAGGTCGCTGCCCTTCAGACGGCGTTGACTGCGGTACAGAACAATCACGCGCTGGCGCTTGGCCCCTTTGTCAACGTCGATGCGGGCGCGGAGAACGGCCTTGCGGGACCGCACATCATCATCAGCGGCGCCAATGTCCATATTGAGAGCGGTTCCGGCGCCACGGTGGACGCGACCGGGTTGGGAAATTTGGTGGTCGGCTATGATGAGGACTCGATCGAGCCTGCGACGATAGACGCCAATCGGACCGGCTCGCACAACTTGATCGTGGGCCCGCATCATGAGTTCACCGCCAGCGGCGGTGCGGTCATCGGCTTCGCGAACTTCAGCGGCGCCAACTACGCCGGCGTCACTGGGGGCGAGTGCAACGCAGCGGGCGGAACTTTGCCTTTAATGTCATGTAGCTCAACTCAGGGGGCCTCGGAAGGCGCAAACGTTAGCGGCGGTGTTATCAACACTGCTAGCGGCGGAAATTCGAGCGTCAGCGGCGGCGCATTCAACAAGGCGACTAGTTCAGCCTCCCACGTCAGCGGTGGCAGCTCAAACACGGCGAGCGGTGGTTCATCAAGCGTCAGCGGCGGCGCATTCAACGTGGCGAACACCTTTACCACGAGCGTCAGCGGCGGCTCTAACAACACGGCGAGCGGCTTTCGATCGAGCGTCAGCGGTGGCGAGAACAATGAGGCGAGCGGGAGTCATGCCAGCATCCTGGGCGGCAACGGCATCACCGTCAGCACTACAGATGGCCACTCCCCGTAGGCGACGGTCGGACGCCGGGCAAATGCCCTGCTGTGGAATCTTGCAGGGTCTTGGTATGATCCCGCATGGCCGAAAACAACCGTCATAAGACTCTCATCATCGGCGGTGGGACCGCGGGACTCATCGTCGCGGCGCGCCTGGTGCGCGCGGGCGAATCCGACGTCGCGATAATCGAGCCGTCGGAGACGCACTTCTACCAGCCGCTGTGGACGCTGGTCGGCGCCGGCGCGGTCCGCAAAGAAGCCACCACGCGCGCGGAGCGCAGTTACATCCCAGCGGGAGTGACCTGGTTCAAGGACTGGGCGTGCGAGGTCTCGCCCGAGTCGAACTACGTCGCGACTCGTTCGGGCGCGCGCATCGCGTACGATTTCCTGATCGTCGCGCCGGGTCTCGAACTCAACTGGGACGCCATCGCGGGCCTGCGCGAGGCGGTGGGCAACGGTTCGGTCTCGACCAACTACACTTACGAAAACGCGCCCCAGACCTGGGACCTGATTCGCAACTTCAAGGGCGGCACCGCGCTGTTCCATATGCCCGGGACGCCGATCAAATGCCCCGGCGCGCCGCAGAAGATCATGTACCTCGCGGCGGATCACTTCCGCCGCAACAAGATCTCAGCGAACGTCATCTACGGTTCTGCGACGCCCACGATCTACGGAGTGAAGGAATACGCCGCGGTGCTCGACACGGTGGTCAAGCGCTACGGAATCGACGCGCGGTTCAGTCACGACCTGGTGGAAGTTCGCGGCGACAAGAAGGAAGCGGTCTTCGTCAAGAAGGATGACCCGGCCGGCGCGCGCGTCACGATCGGCTACGACATCATGCACGTGGCGCCACCGCAGATAGCGCCGGAATTTATCCGCAACAGCCCGCTCCCCGCGCAAGGCCAGCCCGGCCTCGGCTGGGTCGAGGTCGATCAATATACGCTGCAGCACAAGCGCTATCCGAACGTCTTTGCGCTCGGAGACGTCGCGGGCTCGCCCAACGCCAAGACCGGCGCGGCGGCGCTCAAGCAGGCGCCGGTGGTCGTGAGCAATCTGCTCGCAGTGATGCGCGGCGCGATGCCAGTCGCGAGATACTACGGCTACGTCGCATGCCCGATCACGACCGCTTACGGCAAGCTGCTGCTCTGCGAATTCGACTACACCGGCAAGCCGACGCCGACCATCCCCTTCATCAACACCGTCGCGGAGCGCTACGACACCTGGTTGCTGAAGCGCTACGGATTGCCGTGGCTCTACTGGCACCTGATGCTGCGCGGGCGCGACGTGCCATTCCTGGGCGCGCTTGCGGCAGGCCGGCCGGACGCATCGACGCCCGCCGAACTTGAGCCGGGCCGCGCCAAGTAGGCAAGCGCCCGCGCGGGAGTCTCGAGTGCTGTACATCGTCGGCGGGGCGCCGCGCGCCGGAAAATCAGTTCTCGCGCAGCGGATGCTGGCCGAGCGCAAGCTCGCCTATTTTCCGACCGACATACTGATGATGGGAATGGCCAATGCGATGCCGGAGTCGGGTCTGTCGCTTCGCGACCCGGCGCCGGTGCGAGCGCCAATCATGTGGCCGATGCTCCGCGCGATGGCGTCCGCGATCGTCGAGAACGGCGACGACTACCTGCTCGAAGGCGACGTGCTGATGCCGTCCCACGCGGTCGAGTTGCGCGAGCGCTTCGGCCCCGCTGTCGTATCCTGCTTCATGGGCTACGCGTCGATCGATCCAACGTTAAAGATGCGCGACATCCGCGCGTTCGCGCACGGCAAAGAGGACTGGACCAACGAGTGCGACGACGCCCATCTGATTCGGCTGGTCGCCGAGTTTCGCGAGTTCAGCAAGGTGTTGCGCGACGAATGCCGCGAGCTGCGCCTGCCCTACTTCGACGGCTCGCAGTCGTTCCACGGCGGGATCGCCGCGGCCGCGGAGTACTTAACCTCCAGCCGCGGCTGAAACTGCGGCAGCGGGTACTGGCTTGCCAAGCGGCCACAGCGTTTCGACTTCACGCGCATACACGGCGTAGAGCACGTTCACCAACTCGGCATGCCGGATGAGGATTCGCATGTCGCCGGTGATTTTGACCTTGCCCTTCAGGCCCGCGTCGATGAGATCGATCACGCCGGCGGCGACCTCTTCGAACACCGACGCCGGCAACTCGAAGATGAACTCGAAATCCTTGCGTGGCGGCGGTGCGTCGACTTGCCGATACTCGAGGCATTTGCCGTCCGTCAGCAACACCACGAAGTTGCGCAACTCGCCGACCGCGAGGTAGGGCGAGCGCGCATCGCCGACAATCTTCGCCAGCACGTGGAAGGTGCCGCGCGGGGCATTTTTCTCAACCAGCGGATTTTCGTTGAGAATTTTTTTGAGCGCGTCGTACCATTCAGTTGTGTAAATCGCAGGCATGATATTCCCCTAGTTCAATAGAGCCGATTTTCCCGCTGCCACGGTTTGGGCAGGTTATGGTCGTGCGCGATGACCTTGTATGCGTTGTAGCCGCCGGCCGCGCTGATTCCTCCGCCGCCCGCCGACGCGCCGCACATGTAGAGTCCTTCCATCTCGCTGCGATAGATGTGCATCCGCGGCAGCGCAGGATTCGCCAACGCAAGTCGTCCGTGAGAGAAGTCGCCCTCGGGCATCGCGATTCGCCGTTCCATGTCGAGCGACACGTAGAGCTTGTCGGCGACGACGTTCTCGCGCGTCATGTTGGGAGCGTAGCTGCCCCACAGTTTGAGGAACTTTCCGTTGTAGTCGCGCCGCACGCCGTCCCATTCCTCCGGGCTGAGGCACGAAGCGCGCGGGAAAAAGAACCATCCGTTCATCGTATGCATCCCCGCGGGCGCCTGGCTCGGATCCCACAGCGAGTTGACCCAGGTGCCGGCGCCGGGCAGGTCGGGAATCTGGCCGCCGTAAGCCTGCAGGATGTAATCGGAGACTTCGTGATCGTTTTCGAAGCCGACGATCGTGTAGAAGCACTTGTTGATGTCAGGATTGTGGCGCGCGGATTTGTAGTCGGGCGCCGCACGCAGCGCGAACGACGGCGTGCCGAGCACGTGCTCGGGACCGAACCGCCAATTCGCCATCCGCTCTTTTCTGAAATCGCTGAGCTTGTCCCATCCGATGAGATCGATGAAGGTCGTCTTCGGATCGGCGTTCGACGCGACCAGCTTGCGCGCCTCGATCGTGCGCCCGTCTTTGAGCCGCACGCCGGTTGCGCGCCCGCCTGAGTTCAGGATCTCGACGACCGGGCTGTTGTAGCGAAGGTCCGCGCCCGCCGCGAGCGCCGCACTGGCCATCGCATGAGCGAGCGTGTGCGTCCCGCCGACCGACAGGTAGTGGTTTCCGCACAGCCAGATCACGGACATCACGAATCCCATGCCGTCACTGGCGTTCAGGTTCGCGCCCCATTCCACGCACTGGCGATACATCGTCGCGCGCATCTCGCTCGACTCGAACACTTCGTCGATGAGCACTTTCGGGCACTTGTTCATCTCCTGCGGCTTGAATCCGAGCTCGATCCAAAGCTGCAGCAGGCGGCCCATGATGGTTTCAGTGCGCCCGCCCTCCTGCTGCACCTCGGAAGCGGGCGGGTTGTAGAGCATCGCCGCGATGTAGTTGCTGGCCGCTAGCACCTTGCCGCGGATCGCTGCGAACGCCTCGGCGTCTTTGCGCGAGTAGTACGCGATACTCTTGTAGGTCTTCTCGGCGAGTTCGGGGCGGTAGATCACCAGCGGCGGCCGACCGTCTGCAAAGGTGATTCCGACCTGCGCATCGGGCTTGATCATCCGGGCGCCGAAGCTGGGGAGATCGAAGTCCCGATAGATCGGCATCATCTCGATGAACTCCATGTACTGGGCATGGAGGTTGTGCCAGAAGCCGGGGACAGTCGCCTCGTCGGTGTGCGCGCCGCCGCCTTCGTCGTGGCGGCGCTCAAACATCGCGACCTTCATTCCCGCGCGCGCAAGGTAGGCGGCCAGGCAAAGTCCGTTGTGGCCCGCTCCGACGATTACCGCGTCATAAGATGCGTCTGGCATGCGGTCCTCCTATAGGTCGCCCTCGGGGGCGAGCTTCATCAGCCGATGAACGCGAAATGGAAAAAAGAGATTGCCGATCCGAGACGTGACTTTCAGGCGCCCGCGAAGATGCTCGATCAGCGGATTGCTGCGGCCCTGCAGCAGCCGGGTCAGCGACTGGTACGGGCCCGCGATCGTGGCGTCGAGCGGCCCGGCGCTGCCGTCGCTGATTGCGATCTCGGCGCCGCGAAAATCCACCGTCACCGATGCGTCGTAGTCGGTCGCGGTCAGTCCCAGGCGGCCACGCAGACGCGACGCGCGCCGGCGCCGCCGCGTCGAATCGGCGAGTTGCTGTTCGAGGAACTGCTGCACGATCGACGCGAGACCGCTGGTCGCGCCGTCGTCGAGCCGCACTGCGATGTCCATCGTAGCGGTCATTTCCACCATCGTTCGACGTGCTGCTCTTGCGCGATGATCTCCAGCGCGTTGTAAGCCGGCGCGAAAGTTACGAAGCCGTGCGGATGCTGCGTGGCGCCGCACATGTAGAGATTCCCGATCGGAGTCCGATACTCGGAGAGTATCGGGCCGGGGCGATGGTCCAGCATGTTGCCGAGATCGATCAGCCCGCCGATCCAGTCGGCTTGCACCATGTTCGGCATCCGGCGCGCGATATCCAGCGGCGTGTAGGTCGCCCACTCGAGAAAGGAATCCTCGCTCAGGTTGGGCGCGGCGGCCTTCCAGACGTCGATGCAACGCTGGCCGTACTCGCGCGCTACTTTGTCCCATGATTGCGGGCCGCCCTTGGCCAAGTTGTAGGGCGCCATCTGGCGCAACAGGCCGGTGTAGTATCCGTCGGGCGCGTCCGTGGGATCGTAGAGCGAGTTGACCGCGGCGTTGGGGCGCGGGTCGAGCAGTTTGCCGGCGCGCACGTCGCGCCAGTCGTCATTGAACTGCTTTTGATTTTCGTAACCGAGATTCACCACCCACGCCTTATCGACGTCGGGATCGAATGACGCCGCGCGATACTC
>DASQHV010000401.1:0-6450 GCA_035631915.1 Candidatus Acidiferrales bacterium
GCGCTGGAGCAACGTGATGATGCGCGAGGAACTGGGCTTCAGCGAGGAGTCGTTCGACGTGCCGATGCGCTCCGCCGTAGCCGTCGGCCTGTCCTATCTCTCCGGAGCTTTCGTGCCGGTGTGGCCGTATATTTTCATCGAGCCTGAAACGGGCCTGATCGTTTCCGCGATCTCGACCGTCGCAGTGCTGTTCGGCGTCGGCGCGCTGAAAACGATCATCACCAGCCGCTCGTGGTGGCGCAGCGGGTTGGAGAGCATGATGACTGGAATCGCGGCGGCCGCCGTTACCTACGGCGCCGGCCGCCTGTTCGCTTCACGCTAGGCGCGTGCGCGTCGCGCCCACGCGTCTACGCCTCGATCAGTACGTCGTCGCCCTCGACCTTCACCGCGTAGCAACCGAGCTTGACGCTCGCGTCGTCCAGATTCGCGCCGGTCGTAACGTCGTACTCCCACGCGTGCCAGGGGCAGATGACCGTGGTGCCATCCAGCTCGCCCTCGCCGAGCGGGCCGCCGCGATGCTTGCACGTGTTGTCGATCGCAAAGAATTTTCCACCCGCGTTGAACAGCGCGATCTGCTTGCCCGCCGCCTCCACGGTCTTGCCCGAGCCTTCCGGAATGTCGCCAACGGCCGCGACCCTGATGAACGTTGCCACTTCGGAATTACCTCCGTCGCCTTAGGTCGTGTACTCGGCGTTGATCTTTACGTAGTCGTAGCTGAGATCGCACGTGAGAATCGTCGCACGCGCTTTTCCCAGCCGCAGATCGAGCCGCACGACGAACTCGCGCTCACGCATCTGCTGACCCGCCGCCGGCAGCGCCTCGGTGATCAGCCGTCCACTCTGCGCAACCTTCACGCCGCCAATCCAGAGCACCAGGCGATCCGATTCCACGTACGCGCCCGACGATCCCGCCGCCATCAGGATTCGCCCGACGTTCGGATCGCAGCCGAAGAAAGCGGTTTTCACCAGCGGCGAGTTCGCGATCTGACGCGCCGCCCGCTCTGCGTCGGCCGCGGTTCGTGCGCCGCGCACTTCGACGGTCACCAGCTTGGTCGCGCCCTCGCCGTCGCGGACCAGTTCGCGCGCCAGCGCCGCCGACACCTCAGCAACCGCCGCATCGAACGTCGTCTGATCGCGCCCGCTGAACGCGCGATTCTGCGCCGCGCCGCTGGCCATCAAGATCACTGTGTCGTTGGTCGACATGTCGCCGTCGACGGTGATCGCATTGAAGCTCGCGGGCAGTGCGGCTTTGAGCGATCTCTTAAGTGCGGCCGGCGCGACTGCCGCGTCGGTCATCAGGTAGCCGAGCATCGTCGCCATCTTCGGCGAGAGCATTCCGACGCCCTTGACCGCGCCCGCGAGCGTGATCGTCGCGCCGCCCGCCTTAAACGTCGTGAACGCGCTTTTCGGCCGCGTGTCGGTCGTCATGATCGCGCGCGCGAACAGTCCCATCGCATCCGCGCTGAGCGATCGCACTGCTTCCGCGGCGCCCGCGTTGAATTTGTCCGCGTCGTACAGATGCCCGATCACTCCGGTCGACGACGGCACCACCAGCTTCGCGTCGCAGCCCAGCAGCCGCGCGACGTGCGCACATGAATCCTGCGCCAGTTTGATTCCTGCTTTGCCGGTAAAGCTGTTGGCGCATCCCGAATTCGCGACGACTGCCTGCAGATATCCCGCCTTGACGCGATCCGCCGTCACGTACACCGGCGCCGCCTTGACGCGATTCGCGCTGAACACCGCGGCCGCCGCCGCCGGACGGTCCGCCGCGATCAGGCCCAGGTCCAGCGCGCCGGCCGCCGTCTTCAATCCCGCGCTCACGCCGGCGAAACGAAAGCCCCGCACCGGCGCGGCGTCAAGCTCCACTTTCATTTTCGCGAATTCCTCCGCCGCGCGACTATACGCGCCCCGCGCAAGCACGCAACAGTGCGAGACGTCCGCATCCTGCGCCGCGCTCGCGGCTCACTTGCCGTGGCAGCGCTTGTATTTCTTGCCTGAGCCGCACGGGCATGGATCGTTGCGGCCGACTTTTTCCGGGTCGCGCTTGACGGGCGCCGCCGCCTGCGCCTCGGTCTGATCGCCGTGGCTCATCACCACGCGCTGCGGCGCCGCCTGCTGAATCTGCTCGACGTCCTGCTGGCGCTGCACCTGCACCGAGAACACCTTCTCCACCACGTCCTGCTGCATCACTGCCATCAGCGACTCGAACATCGAGAACCCTTCCTTCTGGTACTCGACCAGCGGGTTCTGCTGCGCATAGCCGCGCAGCCCGATGCCCTCCTTCAGATGGTCCATCGCGAGCAGATGATCCTTCCACAGCGCGTCGAGCGTCTGCAGCATCACGATCTTTTCGATTTGCCGCATCACCGGCTCGGTGAATTCCGTCTCGCGCTGATCGTAGAGCTGCCGCACGCGTGCGGTGGCGATCTCGATCAAATCTTCGGCGTTGTGAATCGGCTTGCCGTCGACTTCGGTCTGCGCGTTGAAGCCGGGCCGGAACTTGAACTGCTTGTAGAATGCGTCGTCGATCTGCTTCCAGTCCCACTCCGGCGTATCGATTTCGTCGCTGGCGTGTGCGCCCGCGATTTCCTCGATCAGTGCGTCGCACATGTCCAGCACGTCGGCCTTGAGCGGCACGCCGCTGAGCAGTTCGCGCCGGCGATGGTACACGACTTCGCGCTGCTTGTTCATCACGTCGTCGTATTCGAGCAGGTGCTTGCGGATGTCGAAGTTGTGCGACTCGACTTTCTTCTGAGCGTTCTCGATCGCGCGCGAGATCCAGCGATGCTCGATCGGTTCGTTGTCCTCCATCCCGATGCGTCCCATCAGGCCCTTCAAGCGGTCGGCGCCGAAGATTCGGAGCAGGTCGTCTTCCAGCGACATGTAAAATCGCGACGAGCCCGGGTCGCCCTGGCGCCCGGACCGCCCGCGCAGCTGGTTGTCGATACGCCGCGATTCGTGCCGCTCGGTGCCCAGGATGTGCAGGCCGCCGGCCTTCAGCACCTCCTCGCGCTCGCCGAGGCACTGGCCGCGATACTTTTCGAGCGCCGCCTGGAAGTTCGGATCGCTAGGCTCGCGGGTGCCGACTTCCGCCGCTGCCATAAACTCGGGATTTCCGCCGAGCACAATATCGGTGCCGCGGCCGGCCATGTTGGTTGAAATCGTGACCGCGCCGAAGCGCCCCGCCTGCGCGACAATTTCCGCTTCGCGCTCGTGGTTCTTCGCGTTGAGCACGTAGTGCTTGACGCCGGTCTTCTTAAGTTTTTCCGCGACCCGCTCCGATTTGTCGATCGACACGGTGCCGACCAGCACTGGCTGCCCGCGCTCGTTGCAGTCGCGAATTTCCTCGATCACCGCGTCGATCTTTTCGTCCTCGGTTTTGTAAACGACGTCGTGATTGTCGATTCGGATCATTTCCTGGTTGGTCGGGATCACCACCACGTCGAGCCGGTAAATTTCCTTGAACTCGACCGACTCGGTATCGGCGGTACCGGTCATGCCCGAAAGCTTCTTGTACATTCGGAAATAGTTCTGGAACGTAATCGTCGCGAGCGTCTGGTTCTCCGATTCGATCTTGACGTTCTCCTTGGCCTCGACCGCCTGGTGCAAGCCGTCGCTCCAGCGCCGCCCCGGCATCAGCCGCCCGGTGAACTCGTCGACGATGATCACCTCGCCATCCTTCACCACGTAGTCAACGTCGCGCTTGAACAGCGTGTGCGCGCGCAGCGCCTGGTTCGCGTGATGCAGCAGCAGGATGTTGCGCGGGTCGTACAGGTTCTCGACCCCCAGCAACTGCTCGACGCGCGTCACCCCGTCTTCGCTCAGGGATACGGTGCGCATCTTCTCGTCGATCGTGTAATGGTCCTCGTTCTTGAGCCGCGGGATGACGCGGTCGACCACGTAGTAGGTGTCGGTCGACTCCTCCGACGCGCCCGAGATGATCAGCGGCGTGCGCGCCTCGTCGATCAGGATCGAGTCCACCTCGTCCACGATCGCGAAGTTGTGCTCGCGCTGGACATAGTCCTCCAGGTTGAACTTCATGTTGTCGCGCAGGTAGTCGAAGCCGAACTCGTTGTTCTGGCCGTGGGTGATGTCGGCCAGGTAGTTCTGCTTGCGCTCGGCGTCGGTCAGACCGTGAACGATCACGCCGACCGTGAGCCCCAGGAACTTGTACAAGCGGCCCATCCACTCGGAGTCGCGGCGGGCCAGGTAGTCGTTGACGGTTACGACGTGCACGCCGCGTCCGGCCAATGCGTTGAGCACAGCAGGCAGCGTTGCGGCCAGCGTCTTGCCCTCGCCGGTCTTCATCTCGGCGATTCGCCCCTGGTGCAGCGCCATCCCGCCGATCAGCTGCACGTCGAAATGGCGCTGGCCGAGCGTGCGTTTGGCAGCCTCGCGCACCACGGCGAAGACCTGCGGCAGGATTTCCAGCATCGCCTCTTCGCGCGGCTCGCGTTCTTCGATCGCGCTGATGGTCGCCTTCCATTCCGCGATTCGCCGGCGCAGTTCGTCGTCGCTCTGCGCCGCGACCTCGGGTTCGAGCCGGTTGATTTCGTCAACGTCGGGGCGCAGCCGCTTGATTTCGCGATCGTTCTTCGAGCCGAAGATTTTGCGCGCTACGAGGGAGAGCGATGATGCCATCTTATCTGAACAAAATCCGGAGAAGGGTTACGATAGAGTTAGCGCGGCGTTTTGGGTGAACGGTGAAATAGCTTCGTCCGCCGCCGCGCCGCTACAAGTCATTTTAACGATTATCTTATCCTGAAATCGGTCGGTGGCGAGACCCTCTTTCATCGTTCGATCCGCACCGCCGATTCCACCTGCGGGCCCAGGAATCTGCGCCCGACGCGGACGAAGCGTTCCGGAGTCTCGGTCACGAAGAAACTCAAACTGCCGGCGCCCGCGCGCTTGAGAATCCGCAGATCGCGCAGCTTGTCGCGCACCTCGACCGCCGTCGCGCTCGCCGAATCGACGATCTTCACGCCCCCGCCCAACACCCGCTCGAACATCGCACGCAGCAGCGGGTAATGCGTGCAGCCGAGCAGCAGCGTGTCGATGCCGCTTTGCTTCAGGCTCTCCAGGTAGTGCGCGACGGTCAGCTCGGCCACTTCGTTGTCGGTCCATCCTTCTTCCGCGAGCGGCACCAGCAGCGGGCAGGCGCGAGTGTAAATCTCGGTGCGCGGGCTGAGATGCTGGATCGCGCGCGTGTACGCGCCCGATGCGATCGTCGCCTCGGTGGCGATCACGCCGATCCGCCCCTTGCGCGAGGCCTTGACCGCGGCGCGCGCGCCCGGCTCGATCACTCCGACCACCGGCACCATCGTCTGCGCGGCGATCGCGTCCAGCGCGACCGCGCTCGACGTGTTGCACGCCACCACCAGCAGCTTGATTCCCTTCGCGAGGAGGAACTCGGTGTTCTCGCGCGAGTAGCGGACGATTACTTCGGCCGATTTCGTGCCGTACGGCAGCCGCGCCGTGTCGCCCAGGTAGATAAAATCCTCGGCCGGCAGCGCGTCGGCGAGCGCTTTGAGCACCGTGAGGCCGCCGATTCCGGAGTCGAACACTCCGATCGGCCGGTCGCCGGCAGCTTTGGAAGCCATAGAGCGGATTCGGCCGTTTGCCGCTGCGATAGCTTTCGCCGGTTTCTTCAGATTCTTTCTTGCCGCCATCGTCCTGGACTTACCGACTCGCCAATTGCTCGCCGACGGCGGCGGGTCGGGCCGGCGCCCCGCCAAACACGCGTTCGTGCACGCTCGCCGTTTCCATGCACAAGTAAGAGGGAATCGCCGCGCCGGATTTTTGGAAACGCTCCACCAGCGTGCGATACAGCTTCAAGCGAAGCGGCGCGAACGTCCGGTAGCGGCCGTCGGGCGCCAGCACGTCCTCGCCGCATAGCATCGCGTCGTCGGGAAATCGTTTTCGCGCGGCCGCGCGCAAGGCCGGCGTCATCCGGAGGCCGCCGATACTGACGAAAGAAATCTCCCGTGGCGCGATCGTGTCCAGCAGCCGGTCGGCGAGTTCAAGGTAGTCGCGCTCCGCGCCGGGATACGCGATCAACGGATCGAAATGAAACGCCACGCGATAGCCCGCGTCGAGTACGGCGCGGGCGGCTGCGATTCGCGCACTCGGAGAAGCCGTCCGATGCTCCGACGCGCGATACGCGGCATCGGTTGAAAGCGTCCACGACACCAGCGCGCGGCCGCGTGGATCGACCTTCAACAGATTCGCGATCTCGTCGGTCTTGGTCTTAAGTTCGAGCGTCAGGTTCTCTCGCGTCGAGAAAAATTCGATCAAGTCGCGGGACATGCCTGTGATCGAATCGAACGCGAGCGAATCCGCCAGTTCACCAGTGCCCACCCGAAAATGGCGTTCGGGCGCGCCCTTGCTCAAGCGTTCGAGCTCGTCGAAACAGTCGGCGTAATTCGCGTAAACCTGGAACGCCGGATTGTCG
>DASQHV010000402.1:0-4006 GCA_035631915.1 Candidatus Acidiferrales bacterium
AGAAGCGCGGAATCGACGCGGTTGAGACGCCGCTGTTCGCCGCCAACGACCCGGTCAAGGGCGCGGAGCAGGACCGCGAACTCGGCGAAGCCGCGTTCAAGCTGGAGCCGGGACGGGTTTCGATCGTGCCGAAGAAGGGCGCCCCGTACCTGGTAAAGCTGATCGAGAAACAGCCGTCGCGAGTTCCGCCGCTCAAGGAAATCGAGGCCAGTGTCCGTGACGCGCTGATTCGTTCGACCGCCGAAGCTGAGGCGGGCAAGCTCGCAACCAAGATACTCGCGGACGTCAAGGATCCGGCGGACCTCGACCATGCCGCCGCCGCGAACAAGCTCACAGTCAAGAACGTCGAGCCGTTCTCCCGCGTCGATCACAACGTTCCCGGAATAGGCGAATTTCCCGAAGTGACCGACGCGGCCGCCGGCGTGCCCGCGATCCCCGGCATCATCGATCGCGTCATGGAGCACGGCGGCAACGCCTACATCTTTGAAGTCACTTCTCGCACCGAGCCAACCCCAGAACAATGGAACAGCGCGCAGAAGGATTTCATCAAGGAATTTCTGGAACAGCGCCGCGCGCAGGCGTGGACACGATTTCTCGATGAGCTGAAGGCCTCGGCCAAGATCGACATCGACCGCGATCAATTGGGCTCTTCCGAGCCGTCACTGTAGCCGCGAGGCGCAGGTGCAAACCGCGATGCCAAATCGATGAGCGCTGCTGCCGACGAACCTCCATCGCCATCCGCGTCGGGCGTCGACACCAACCCGTTCTTCTTCGACGGCGAGGGCGTCAGCGCGCTGCTCGTCCACGGACTGTCGGGAACTCCCTACGAGATGCGCTACCTGGGCGAGCGGCTCGCGGCGCGCGGGGTGCGCGTGCGCGGGGTGAAGCTGGCCGGTCACGCGGGCGCACCGGAGGAGCTCGGGCTGTCGCACTACGACAACTGGTACGAGAGCGTCGTCAACGGTTTTGAGGAGCTGCGTCAGTTCGGCGAGCCCAACGTCGTGATCGGACTCTCGATGGGCGCGGTGCTGTCGGCGCGCCTGGCCGCGGACCAGCGCGAGGCGGTCGCCGGGTTGGTGATGCTGTCGCCGGCGTTTTTTCTGCCCACGCGGGCGACATGGGCGCTGCGCGTGGTGCGGATGCTCGGCGAATTCGGCGAAAAACTCTACGTCTACAATTCAGAGGGCTCGGATATTCACGATGCTGCCGCGCGCCGGATTCATCCGAGCGCACGGCTGATGCCGATGGCGGCGCCGCTGCGCCTGCTCGAGCTTGGCGCGATCGTCAAGCCGAAATTGCGCAGCGTCACGCAGCCGTCGCTCGTGATGCACTCGCGGCGCGATCACACCTGTCCGATGCGCAAGAACCTGGATTTTGTGATGCGAAATCTCGCCAGCGTCGAGAAGCGCGGGATAGAGCTGTCGGAGAGCTATCACGTCATCACGGTGGACAGCGAAAAGGAGCTGGTCGCGAGCGAAGTGATCGATTTCGTCGAACAGTTCCGCGTCGCGCCGGAGAAACGCGCCGCCGGCTAACGCGCCATACGCGGGGCTCGCGTCCCGCACCCCCGGCAGGGGCCAGCCCCTGCACCCATTGCAGGATCAAGATGCGGCCGCAACGGCCTGTCAGAAGTTCGGGCGCGAAGACGCGAAGCGCGCTTCTTAGGACAGCGCCAGCTTAGTCGAGAGCGACTGAAAATCCCGCGCGAGGCCCGCATCGCAATAGTTAGGATGCGCCTGACGCAGTCCGCCTTACTCCCCGCCGATTGGGGCTCCCTTCTCGGCTACCGAGCGGCGCATGAGCAGGACGAACGCCACTAACAAAACCCCGACTGCAGCTGAAAATGAGAATACGTCAAAGTAAGCCATTGCCGACGCCTGTTGAGCTCGCGAGTGGCCCAGAACGCCCAACGCCATTCCATGTGACAATACAGCGTCGCCGTTGTGCTGCAGAAAAAGCGCCTGGCCCCGTGTCAACAGAGAGTTGACCGGAGGGTTCAGGGGATCGAGGCTTTCATTCAGCCGCAGGGTATGAAACTGCTCGCGCCGTTGTTGAATGATTTGCGCGACGGAGGTCCCCACACTGCCGCCCTCGTTGCGCAGCAGAGCCAGCAATCCGACGGCAGCGCCGCGGACTTCCTTCGGGAGATAGATGAACGCCGCCACGTTAAGTGGCGCGAATATCGTCGAGAGTCCCGCGATCACCACGACTCTCGGCCACACCACCTGCCACGGGCTGATTTCCAGGTTGAGGTGTGCCATCCAGTAGTTCCCTAATTCGGGGAAAGATGCGCCGGCCGACTCTGCCGAATTTCGATCAGGCATTGGCGTTATCCTCCTCTAATGGTTCATCCGCCGTTAGCAGTTACACCGCCACGTATGGCGATCGGGAAGACGGAGGCGCTCTCAGTCTCCGCGGTCAGAATGCGAAGGCCGATCGTCAATTGGGAACGTCAGTTCCGTCTCGTTCGTGTCCACCACGAACACCGCGAGGAGCTTGGCCGGTTTCGTCTCGCTGGCATTGGCGCTGACGCCGTGGCGGTCGCCTGGCATCTCGGAGAAGCTCTGCCCGGCCTCATAGGTCGTCACCGGTCCGTCGTTGACCTGACTGCGGATCGCCCCCTCAAGCACGGTCGCATAGATGAAGGCGGATTTGGCATGCATGTGGCCAGGCGAGTAGCCGCCAGGTCCGTATTCGACGAGCACGCCCTTGATGCTCTTGCCGGGAACGTTCGGCAGCTCATGCTGGTAGACGAGAGTCACCTTCGCGTTCTTCGACTTCGGCGCATCGGCGAAGACGCTGCCGAACGGCAGGATGGCGATAATCAGCGAACAGAGGATGCGCTTCATGCGGCCCTCTCCTTCGATTGGCGATGCGAAACTAGGCTCTTGCCCG
This sequence comes from Candidatus Acidiferrales bacterium, assembly GCA_035631915.1. GTDB lineage: Bacteria > Desulfobacterota > Binatia > Binatales > Binataceae > Binatus. The sequence goes on from DASQHV010000402.1 coordinate 2,896, forward strand.
TGAACGGCGGAGCCATTCGTCGAGAGCGATGCGGCCGAGGCGCGCTTCGCCCAACGGCACCAGCGAACGCTCCTCGACGCGGCCGCCGAAGTATCGGGCCTCGGGGTCCCTCACGACCCGACGCGGGTCGCCGACCGCCTTCAGATAGCGGGCGACGATTTCGTTGAACGGTGTTCGTTCCGGGCCGGCGATCTCGACGATACCGTTTCGCGGCGCCGCGAGCGCCACATCGGCGACGAAAGCAGCAACGTCGTCCGCCGCGATGGGCTGGAACAGGCCGGGCGCAATCCTGACCGTGTTTCCGTCCGCACTTGAAGCGGCGATGCCGCCGAGGAATTCCAGGAACTGGGTCGAGCGGATGATGGTATAGGGGATGCCGGAGGCTTCGATCAGTTTTTCTTGGGCGACCTTGGCGCGAAAATAGCCATTGTCGCTCCGATCAATTCCGACGATCGATAGAGCGACATGGTGCCGGACGCCCGCTGCTGCCTCCGCCGGGAGAAGGTTGCGGCCGGAGGTCTCGAAGAATTCCAGCACCGCCCGGTCTTCAAATGATGGCGAATTGGCGAGGTCGATCACAACCTGCGTGCCGGCCATCGCCTCCTTGAGGCCTTCGCCGGTGATGGTGTTGACGCCGCTTTTGGGCGAGGCGGCGACGACCTCATGATCGCCCTGGCGCAGAATGGGGACGGTCTTCGAGCCGATCAGGCCGGTGCCGCCGATGACGACGATCTTCATGGTTTACACCTCCCATGTCGATGCCTGGCGACCCCAACTCAATTCTCCGCGTCGTAGTATTCCTCGAGCAGGTACTTCACGTCGGGACGGCCCAGCACCTCGATGAAACAAATTTCGTCGGCCGCGTTGAGGTCGATGATTACCTGGCCCTCGCTCGACGTGAGCTCGACATAGTTCGCGACCTTGACTTCGGGCGCGGTTGCGAAGCTGGCGCAATTGTCGTCGCCGCAATCGCAAATTGATTCGATTCTTAGCGCGCGGACTTTCGGCTCGAGCGGGTCGGCGCCCTGCTGCTTCAGCAGGTAAACGATCTCCTCGAGCAAGTCGGGCAGTATGTCATTCAGCATCGGCGCAGGCATTTCTTTTCAGCGTA
>DASQHV010000403.1:0-1943 GCA_035631915.1 Candidatus Acidiferrales bacterium
GACGCTCTTTTGCGTCTGCGTTTCAATTACCCGGAGATCGGACTCGTGCTGATCAAGTCGCGCGGCGATCTCGGCAAAGTGATCGATCTCGACCGCCAATTCCGCGATCGGCGCGGCGATTGGTTCGTGCGCGAGACGATGCTGCTGATGAAGCGGGTACTCAAGCGCCTCGACCTCACCGCCAAAAGCTTCTTCGCGCTGATCGAGGAAGACTCCTGCTTCGGCGGCTTCATGTTCGAGTTGGCGCTCGGCGCCGATCGTATCTACATGAAGTCGGCGGAGGGGGTCGCGATCGCGACGAGCCCGCTCAACGGCGGCGCGTTCCAGATGAGCAACGGCTTGAGCCGGATCGAAACGCGCTTTCTGTTCGATCCGATGCGCGCGCGGAAGCTCGCCGTCGAGGAACGCTATGACGCGCTGGCGGCGCTCGACGCCGGCCTGGTGACCGCCGCGCCCGACCAACTCGACTGGGACGACGAAGTGCGGCTGGCGGCCGACGAGCGCCTGTCGCTCTCGCCCGACGCGCTCACCGGGATGGAGGCGAACCTGCGCTTCGCCGGTCCCGAGACCATGGAAACGAAAATATTCGCGCGCCTCTCGGCGTGGCAGAACTGGATTTTTCAACGTCCGAACGCCGTCGGCGAACACGGTGCGCTGAAATTATACGGACAGCCGGCGAGTCCAAAGTTCGACTGGAAAAGAACATGAGCGGTGAAATTCCGAACAACGTCGACCTCGATCACGACCCGCAACTGAAACGCGCGCTGAGCGTGTGGCATCCGCGTTTTCTAAAATGGTGGCAGGATGTCGGTCCCGACGGCTTCCAGCAATCGGAGGTCTACCTGCGCACGGCGATCAGCGCGTCGGCGGAAGGCTGGGCGAACTACGGGTACGTGCGGATGCCGGAATATCGCTGGGGAATTTTCCTCGCACCGCCGGAGAAACGCACCATCGGCTTCGGCGACCATCCGGAAGTCGATCCGTGGCAGCAGGTTCCCGGCGAATATCGCAAGGAACTCCGCCGCATCATCGTGACCCAGGGCGATACCGAACCCGCATCGGTGGAGCAGCAACGCCATCTTGGCCGCACCGCGCCCTCGCTTTACGACCTGCGCAATCTCTTCCAGATCAATGTCGAAGAGGCGCGTCATCTATGGGCGATGGTCTACCTGCTTCATCGATTCTTCGGGCGCGACGGCCGCGAGGAGGCCGACGAATTGCTTACGCGCCGCAGCGGCCATCGCGACCATCCGCGCATCCTCAACGCCTTCAACGCGCCGATTCGCGACTGGATTGACCTCTTTTGCTTCGCCATGTTCACTGACCGCGACGGCAAGTACCAACTCGAATCGCTTTCGGAGAGCGGCTTCGATCCGCTGTCGCGCACCACTCGCTTCATGCTCACCGAGGAAGCATTTCACATGTTCGTGGGCGAAAGCGGAGTGCAACGCATCGTGCAGCGCAGCGCCGACCTGATGCGCGAGTCGGGCCGCGAGGATATTCATGGCCTCGGCGGGATCGAACTGAAGGTCCTGCAGAAGTACATCAACCTCTGGTACAGCGAGAGCCTTGACCTTTTCGGCAGCGAGGATTCGAGCAACGCAGCGACCTATTTCGCCAGCGGGCTCAAGGGACGCTATCACGAAGCGAGCGGACCTTATCAGGACCATCGCGCCCTCGACGACGCCTACGTGCTGCGCAAGCCGGACGGAAGCACCGACGAAATTCCGCTGCGGCGCGCGATGAACGCTGTGCTGCGTGATTCGTACACGCAGGATTGCGAGCGCGGATTGGCGCGCTGGAACAGGGAACTCGAAAAGCGCAAAGTCGACGCACGTCTCTACCTGCCGGCGGTATGCTTCAATCGCAAAGTCGGCGCATTTGCGGGGCTTGCCTGCGACCCGCAAGGCAAATTGCTCGCGGCTGACGAGTTCGAACGCCGG
>DASQHV010000404.1:0-1885 GCA_035631915.1 Candidatus Acidiferrales bacterium
CCGCGACCGCCTTCGCGTCCACGTCGAGCGCATTGTACTGGCGAATCTGATGGCCGTCGGGGCCGAGCAGGAACGCCGACACGGAATGCATGACGGAGCCGTCGGTCTCGCGCATCCGCCTGAGCTTGTATTGTGCGAGCACGCGGTCGATATCGTCGGGCTTGCCGGTCAGAAAAATCCATCCGCTATCCGCGACACCCTGCGTCTTCGCGTACCTGGCTAGCTCGGCAGGGGGTATCGTGTTCGGGATCGAGAGTGATCGACACTATGCGTACATCGGCTCCCAGGGCCGGACCAAGCTCGTGCGCCACCTGTACCATCTTCGCCGTGAGCAGCGGACAGGTCGACGCACAGGACGTGTAGATGAAATCGATCAGTACCAACTTGCCCTTCAACGACGCCAGCGAAAACACCACGCCGCGCTGATCGACCAGGCCCACGTCGGGCAGGCCGTCGTTCCGGTTCGCCGCCGGGTAGTCGCCTACCGCTTCGCGGTTTCCGCAAGCGGCGATCGCTATCGCCAGTACCAGGACCGCAGTCGCCAGCCCCGAGCGATGCACCGATTGACTAATGGCAAAATATCTCATTGAGTAATTGACTGACTATTCGATTCCGAACCAACTGAGTATCTATTAGAAGAGGGCGGCGCCGCTCCGAAGGTCCGCGGTCTTGATCTTGACCGCCCCCGAAGCATCCTCGTGCGGCAAGCTGGCTGGTACGCAAGACGCCTTCCCCTCGGTCATGCGATCGATGCGGTAGTGATTTCCGCAGACCCGGCAGATCAGTTCGCCGCCGGCGACCTGGTAGCCGCGATGGAACGTGAAACACTGCCGGCACGCGTCGAAGACCGAGCGCACCTTGCCGTCCGCGCCGCGCGCCAGCACGAAGCGCAGCTTCTTTCCCGCGTCGTCGTTGTAACAGAACATCCGTGCACTGCCGCGCGCGAGCGCGGACACGTCCACGCTGACGATTCCGGAGCCGGCCACTGAGGTGCATGTGGAGCTTGCGCTGAAAATCAGCAGCGCGGCGCCGACCGTCAACGCCAGGGCGCTTAGCAGTTTGAACTTCGAAAAACGCATCGGCAGATGATCGTGTCGCAGGGGGAGCGGGGCGTCAAGTCGTCGCCGAATCCGTCAGCATCACGTCCTTGATGCGCTCGGTCAGCGCCATCACGCGCAAGCCGTCCTCGGCGCTGACGGCCGGCGTCGCGCGCGAGCGCACGCTGGCGACGAACGCCGCCACCTCGTCCGCCAGCGGGTCGCCTTCGCCGAGATCGATTTGCTCGGCGGAGATGGTCGGGAAATTCGCGCCCGGCGCCGCCGGACTTTTGCGGTAGACCTGGATGCGCCGCGCTTCGTAGTCGACCGAGATATACGCGTCGGGCTGGAAGAATCGAATCTTGCGCTCGCGCCGCGCCGATACGCGGCTGGTCACCAGGTTGGCGATGAGTCCGCTCTGGAAGCGGATGCGCGCGTTGGCAAGGTCGATTCGATCGGTGAGGATCGCGACTCCGACCGCTTCGAGCGACGCGACCTCCGACGGCGCGACCGACATGATCACGTCGAGATCGTGCACCATCAGGTCGAGCACCACGTCCACGTCGGTGCCGCGCTCGGTGAATGGCGCCAGCCGATGGCATTCCACGAAGCGCGGATTTTTCACGATCGAATGCAGATGCACGACCGCCGGATTGAAGCGCTCGAGATGGCCGATTTGCAGGATGCGCCCGCGCGCCGCCGCGAGCTCGGCCAGTTCATGCGCCTGCGCCAGCGTCTCCGCCATCGGCTTTTCGAGCAGCACGTCGATTCCCGCGCGCAGCATCGCCGACGCGATCTCGTGATGCGTCACGCCCGGCGACGCGATCGTCACGAGATCGACCTTGCCG
>DASQHV010000405.1:0-2480 GCA_035631915.1 Candidatus Acidiferrales bacterium
GAATCCGGCGCCGCCAGCATGAAGTCGTGCTCGTCGTCCGGCTGCAGATTCCAGAACGTCAGCATCGTCGGGACGTCGCGCCGCACCGCGATAAACGCCGGCGAGAACGCGTAAACCTCGCCGAACTTCGCGACCGTTGCCTGCGGCCCGCTCTCCTTGATCGCGACTGCCTGCGTCATCACGACGATCTCGGCGTCGGCCTTTCCCGCGGCCGTGACCGAGACGATCTTCGACGCCGCAGCATCGGGCAGATAGAAGTTACGGTCCATCGGGGGCGTCGCGAATGCGCGATGCGTCGCAGTCAGCTGCAGCAGAATTGCCGCTGCGATCGATAGCCGCAACGATGCCTTCCGCAAATTACGTCTCATCATGCAAAACCACTTCCCCGACGCGAATCGAAATAGTACCTTAGTCGCATGAGCGTTCTCGTACCCTACGTCGTCGAACAAACCGGCCGCGGCGAGCGATCTTACGACATCTATTCGCGGTTGCTGAAGGACCGGATCGTTTTCATGGGCGGCACCGTCACCGACGACGTCGCCAACCTGATCACCGCGCAACTGCTGTTCCTTGAGTCCGAGGATCCCGAGCGCGAGATCAATATGTACATCAACTCGCCGGGCGGTTCGGTCACGGCGGGGCTCGCGATCTACGATACGATGCAGTTCGTCAAGCCGCCGGTCTCGACGCTGTGCGTCGGGCAGGCCGCCAGCATGGGCGCGCTGCTGCTCGCGGCGGGTGCGAAGGGCCGGCGCTATGCGTTGCCGCATTCGCGCATCCTGATTCACCAGGTGTCGGGCGGATTCGAAGGGCAGGCGAGTGATATCGAGATTCACGCGCGCGAGGCGCTCCGGCTGCGCGAGATTCTGAACGACATTCTGGCGCATCACACCGGCCAGCACGCCAAGAAAGTCGAGAAAGACACGGACCGCGACAATTTCATGTCCGCGGCGCAGGCGGTCGAGTACGGGCTGATCGACGAAGTGATCGCCGGCCGCCCGGTGAAGTCGCTGCTGTGAATTTTCGCGCACGGCTCGTAGGAGACGCGCGTATGTTGTTGAAGGCGCCGGCATTTCGCCGGCGCCTTTTCATTTCATTTGACGCGCGAATGTTCGAGGGCTTATACTCCTTGGGAGTATGGCCTCATCCAACCATCAAGCAAACAAACAGCGGTCGAAGTTCCGCAAATCGATGCCGCGGCCGCATGCGCTCGACGCCGACCTCAGCGCACGGCTCAGCCGCGCCGAGGGCCAGTTGCGCGGGTTGCAGCGGATGCTCGGCGATGGCGCGTATTGCATCGACGTGTTGCAGCAACTTTCGGCGGCCAGGCGCGCGCTGGACCGTATCGCACTAATCCTGATTCGCGATCATCTCGAAACCTGCGTCAGCGACGCGATGGCGGAGCACAAGGCGGGCGGCAAGGTCCGGGAGCTGATCCAAACCCTCGATAGATTTCTCTCATAGCGATGGAAGCGCAAAGCTCAGCGCCAGAGACGGTCGAGCGATTCAGGATTCGCGGCATGCATTGCGCGAATTGCGCGGCGACGATCGAGAACGCAGTTGCGCCGATACCGGGTGTCGTTGAGGCGCACGTGAATTTCGCCGCCGAGACGCTGACCGCTCGCGTCAACCGCGAACTGCGCGCCGGTGAGATTGAGGCGAAGGTTGCGGCGGCCGGCTACACAGCGACGCCGGAGTCGAAGATCGTCGGCGCGGGCGAGTCGGCGCTCGATCGCGACGAGACCCGGCGCAATTTGCTGTGGGTGGCGGCGAGCGCCGTCGGCGCCGCGGTCGCGATGTACCTCCAGGACGGCGAGTCGGCGGCGGCGCGCGTCGCGGCAATGGCCGTCGCGTCGGCGCTGATGTTCACCGCGGGGCTGACGTTCTATCGCGGTGCGTGGATGGCCGCGCGCAATCGCACCGCCAACATGGACACGTTGGTCGCGCTCGGAATCAGCGCCGCGTACCTCTATTCGATCCTGACGACGTTCCCGACGTTGTTTTTCGCCGGCCCGCGATTTTTCGACACGGCGCTCGAACTCATTCTCTTCATTCGATTCGGCAAGATGCTCGAGGCGCGCGCACGCGGCAAGGCGATGGCGGCGCTGCGCTCACTGCTGACATTGGTGCCCGACGTCGCGACCGCCACTCGCGACGGCAAGTCGATTGCCGTGCCGGTCGCCGAGTTGGCCGTGGGCGACGTGGTGATTGTGCGGCCGGCGTCGCGGATCCCGGTTGACGGCGTCGTGTTGTCGGGCGCGAGCGCAGTTGACGAATCGATGCTGACGGGCGAGTCGATGCCGGTGGACAAAATCGAAGGCGCGAGCGTCTCCGGCGGCACGCTCAACAGCGTCGGGCCATTGACGATTCGCGCCACGCGTGTCGGCGCCGAAACGGTGCTCGCGCAGATCGTGCGCATGGTCGAGGAAGCGCAGGGCGACAAGGCGCCAATCCAACGCGTCGCCGACGCGGTTGCGGCG
>DASQHV010000406.1:0-3843 GCA_035631915.1 Candidatus Acidiferrales bacterium
GCGTCGGTCGTGTACGATTCGTCGTACGAGTTCGACGACGCCGAGTGGCTTGCAGAGCGGGCGCGGCGCGACTGGACCCGCGCGCCCGTGTCGATCTACGAGGTTCATCTCGGCTCATGGCGCCGCGTGCCGGAAGAGGGCAATCGTTCGCTGACGTATCGCGAGATCGCGCCGATGCTCGGCGACTACGTTGCCGAGATGGGCTTCACCCACGTCGAATTGCTGCCCGTGATGGAGCATCCGTTCGCCGGCTCGTGGGGCTACCAGGTCAGCGGTTACTTCGCGCCGACCTCGCGCTTCGGCACTCCCGACGACCTGCGTTTTTTGATCGACGAGATGCATCGGCGCGGCATCGGCGTGATCCTCGACTGGGTGCCCGCGCATTTTCCCAAGGACGAATTCAGCCTCGGCCGCTTCGACGGCACCGCGCTGTTCGAGCACGCCGACCCGCGCCAGGGCGACCATCCCGACTGGGGCACCTACATCTTCAACTACGGGCGCGCGGAGGTGCGCAACTTTTTGACCGCGAGCGCGCTCTACTGGCTCGGCGAATTTCACGCCGACGGGCTGCGCGTCGACGCCGTCGCCTCGATGATTTACCTCGACTACGGGCGGCGCGCAGGCGAATGGATTCCCAACGCGTTCGGCGGCCGCGAAAATCTCGAGGCGATTTCCTTCATCAAGAAGCTCAACCAGGACGTGTACCGGCTCAACCCCGGCGTCATGATGATCGCCGAGGAATCGACCGCCTACGCAGGCGTCAGCCGCCCGGTCTTCGCCGGCGGCCTGGGCTTCGGCTTCAAGTGGGACATGGGCTGGATGCACGATACGCTGGAGTACTTCACGCTCGACCCGGTGCATCGCAAGTATCACCATCGCGATCTCACCTTCGGCCTGCTCTACGCGTGGAGCGAGAATTTCGTGCTGCCGCTCTCGCACGACGAGGTGGTGCACGGCAAGCGCGCGATGCTCTCCAAGATGCCGGGCGACAGGTGGCGTCAGTTCGCCAATCAGCGCGCGCTGTTCGCCTACATGTGGGCGCGCTCGGGCAAGAAGCTGATTTTCATGGGCGAGGAAATCGGCCAGTGGCGCGAGTGGGATCACGACTCGAGCATCGACTGGAACCTGCTCGACTACGACGAACATCGCCAGCTGCGCGCGCTGGTGCGCGACCTGAATCGCATCTACCGCGACGAGCCAGCACTGTGGGAGGCCGACACCGATCCGGCGGGCTTTCGATGGCTGGAGGCGGACGACGCGGACAGCAACGTGATCGCATTCATGCGCGTCGCCCCGTCGAGCGGCCGCAAAGTAATCTGCGTGTGCAATTTCTCGCCCGTGCTGCGCAGCCACTACCGCGTCGGCGTGTCCGGCGCCGGACGGTATCGGGAAATTCTCAACACCGATTCCGCGATCTACGGCGGCTCCAACGTCGGCAACATGGGCGGCGTCGACGCGTCCGACGTCGGATGGCGCGGCTACTCGCATTCGATCGCAATCGAGCTGCCGCCGCTGGCGGTGTTGTGGTTCGCCGCGCCGTAACGCGATGACGCCTGACTCGCCCCGCGACTCCGACGCTTCGCCACGTCCCGAATCCACGTCCCAACTCATCCGCAGCGAGCGCTCGCAGCTGGCCAAGCTCGCGCGGGTCGTGCGGCTGGCCGACTTCATGGCCATCCTGATGGTGTTCGCGACCTTCTTCAGCGCGTACGCGACGTGGCGCACGGCGCAGGTCACCAGCCTGGTGTACCGCATCGTCGATCGGCCTTACATCGGCGTGCAGCAGGTGTCGTTCGAGGCGGTCGACTCGGCGCGGCCGACGGTCGCGGTGAACTTGCGCAACTTCGGATCGATCCAGGCGCTCGACACGATTGCGAGCGCGGTGCCCGTCGTCGACGGCAAGGCGTTCGTGCAACCCGGCGCCGCGATGACGTCGATCGAGATGGGGATCCTGTCGCCGACGGTGCCGCATTTCCTCTACGCGTACCTGTCGCCCGACGCATACCGCGCGGTGGTCGCGGGCAAATCCAATCTGCAGGTGCGCGTGCGCATCCTCTACAAGGGGCCGGCGCGCGAGCGGAACTTCTGCTACCTGGAGCGCTTCGCGTACGATCCGCCGAGTGCGTCGTTTCGCGCGTCCGGCGGCAGCGACGCCTGCGGCAGTGACGTATTCTGAGCGGTTGAAATGCGCCGGCTGGGGAGCCCTGGCGGCCCTCGATCGGCCCGTCGCGCCCGTTTCAGTGGGTTCGCGAGGCTCTTTGGTTCAGGCCCCGCATCGTGTATTAGAATCCGTCAGCGTGCGAGTGGTGCGGTTCGGGACCTCGTGCGGCTTGCTGAAGGGACATAACTGGCGGATTGCCGCCTAAACTGGGACGGGAGGAGAACTCGATGCAGACCCGAAAAGTTGTCATCTCGAAAATGCGCAGACGCGCCGCCGGAATTATGCCCGCGGCCGCGCTGGCCGCATCGCTCGGGATGCTCGCGCTGGGCGGATGCTCATCGGAGAACGCGCAAACGCCGCCGGAGCATCCGGTGCCGGTCAATTTTGCGCTCGACAAGTGCCAACAGGTTGAGCCCAATCTGTACAAGTGCCCGGCCATCGACCAGGCGATATGCACTCCGGAATTTGTCCGCACCGACGTCAACTGCGTGCGGATCGGGCCCAAGGGGAGCGTGTTCGTGATGCGCGGCGGTACGGGCGGACAATAAGATCCGGCCGGGCAGATCGTGACGTTTGATTAGACTGCTTGAGTTTTGCCGGCGCGCAGTTCGCGCCGGTGCGATACTTCGACCCGGGCTGGCGGCATTGACCGCCGGCCCGGTCCCCTTGGCTGCGATGCTGATCGCCGTCTCCACGCTGGCACTCGGCGCCGCCGGATGCGCCGCCACCAGCCCGCAACGACCGCGGCCGGATTTCGATCTCAGCAAATGCGAAACGCTCGAGCCGGGACTCTTCCGCTGCAACGGCTTCGACGCGCCGCTGTGCGATTCTACATTCACCCGCTCGCAGGTCGGATGCTTCAAAATTTCCTCCGACGGCAACCTGGTCGCGGGGCAGTTCGACAATTGACGCGCGATGGACTGTCCAATCTGCAAGCGCCGTGTTGATATGTCGCCCGCCAACAAGTTCCGCCCGTTCTGCTCCGAGCGATGCCAGTTGATAGACCTCGGCAAATGGGCCGGCGGCGACTACAACGTGGAGGGTGGTAAGGCTGGCGACACCGAGCATCCCGACGATCGCAAGAAGGGCCGCCTCCTCCATTGAGCCGCGCTGCGCCTTGCATTCCTGGTGTCATCCCGAGCGGAGTCCGCGGAGTCGAGGGATCCCGGCGCGCGATCTTCCGCGCGTTCCGCTCCGGCCCTCGCTAGAACCACAAGATGACTGACTCGAAGTCGCCACCGCGAATTCATCCCTCGGCCGTCGTCGGACCCGACGTGCAACTCGGAAGCGGCGTCGAAGTCGGCCCGCTCTGCCTGCTCGACGGCAAAATCCGCGTCGGTGCGCGCACCCGGCTTATCGGACACGTCACAATCCTGGGGCGCACCGAGCTCGGCGAGGACAACGTGCTCCATCCCGGCGTCGTGCTCGGCGACGAGCCGCAGGACCTGACCTACACAGGCGTCGAGCGCGCGGTGAAAATCGGCAATCGAAATATCTTCCGCGAGTACGCAACGGTGCATCGCGGATGCGAGCGCGGCGATACCACCGTCATGGGCGACGACAACTTCATGATGCAGAACTCGCACGTCGCGCACGATTGCCGAATCGGCAACTCGACGATCATCGCAGGCGGCGCGCTGCTCGCCGGATGGGTCCAGCTTGGCGATCGCGCGCTGGTCTCC
>DASQHV010000407.1:0-10360 GCA_035631915.1 Candidatus Acidiferrales bacterium
GCTCTTACGAAATTGACGCGTCGGGCGCGATGCTGTTCGAGGCGGTGCTGGCCGTGAGCCGCGGGATGGAGGAGCTTGTGCACGACCTCGAGCGAATCGATCCCGACGGCGCGCTCGCGTGCCCGATGTACGACTCTGACAACGCAACCACGGTCGTGCGCGAACTTGGTCGCGAGGTGGGATTCGCCGAACTGGCCGACACGATCGCAGCCGGCTACGGATTTCTGCTCGGCGGGATCGAGCGGCGCGAATTGACGGCGCACGAAGTTGAGGAAGCAGAGCGTCGTGGACGCGTACTGGCAGACTCGCGATGGCTCAATCGGCTCGTCGCAAACCCGTCGCAGCGGCTAAAGAATCGAATCGCGTCGCAGCTCAGCGCGATCGAAGCGGCGGTTGAACTGAACGATGACAGGACAATCGCGTCGGCGACGCTGGCCGGCGACTACATCGCAAATTCGGCGGCGATCGCGGAGCTCGAGAACGAGCTGCGTGGCCGGCGCCTGGACCTGCCGTCGATCTCCCAGGCGGTGACCAAGACCTTCGGTCACGGCCCGAACTTCATCCTGGGCGCCGGCGAGTTGTCGAACCTCGTACGACTCGTCGCGGGTGTGAATTGAACGAGAATGAAAAATCGCGCGCGCGCGACGCGCAACTCCTGCGCGACCTAGACGCCGATGATTCGGCGCGGATGCTCGCGGCCATCGACTCGATCACGATCGGCACGGGCCAGCGTCCGCTCCCGGAGCCAGTTCTAACTGCACTGGTCCGATGTGTCGGCGATACGCGGAAAAGCGTCCAGCGGCGCGCGATCGACGCGCTGGCGGCGCTCTCGGCGGCGGGAGATTCGCGGGTGGTGGAAAATTTGCGGAGGTCGGTGGCCGGCGCGGACCGGCGCGCGCGATGGGCAGCCGCATACGCACTCTCGCAAATCGGCGCCGACAATCTTGCGCGCGATATCACTGATTCGGTCTGCGAGGCGCTGTCCGACGACGACGGCGACGTCAGATGGGCGGCGGCGAATATTCTGGTCCGGCTGGGCCGCGAAGATCCGGCGATGGGCAAGCGGTTGCTGGCGCTTGCGGGCGACGCCGACTCCAACGCGCGCAAGATGGCGCTCTACTGTATCCGCGACCTCGACATTCGCGGCCCCGACTTGCTCGATGCTCTGACGCGGCTGGTCCGCGACCCCGACGTTCACGTGCGGCTGGCGGTGCTTTCGGTGCTGGCACGGCTTGAGAATTCGGGCGCCTCGGACGACCCTGCCGCGACGCTGGCTCTGCAAGCGCTCGAGAGCGATCCGGACGCCGGCGTGCGGCGCGCTGCCGCGGCGGCGCTGGGCAATCGAAAATCCGCGACGCTGCGCGCCGCGGCCGCACTGCGTGCCACGGCGCGCGACAAATCAGACCAATCGCTGGCCCGCGCGGCGCAGAACGCGCTGGACCGCCTGGAGAAACGCTGATGACAGTCAAACATCTGCAGCTGAAACCTTCGCTTGCGAAAGCTTTCCTTCGCGCACTCGGCGATCCGCGCGTGCGCCAGTTCGTGACCGGGGCGCGCGTTGCGCATCTTGCCACCGCCGACGCCGAGGGCGCGCCGCATGCGGTGCCGCTGTGCTACTGGTTCGACGGCGAGCGAATCTACTTTGCAATCGACGAGAAGCCGAAACGCAAATCCGGCTTGGCGCTGAAGCGGATGCGCAATATCGCAGAAAATCCGCGCGTCGCGGTGGTGATCGATCACTACGAGGAGGACTGGGCGCAGCTTTCGTATGTATTGATTCGCGGGCGCGCCCGCGTCGTGGACGATCCCGAGGAATACATCCAAGCGCTGCGGCATCTGCGCGAAAAGTATCTGCAGTACCGCGGGATGGTCCTGACGCCGGAGAAGAATCCAATCGTGAAAATCGAGCCGGACCACGTGCACGCGTGGGGCGAGCGTTTCAAGCCGGCCGCCGACGCATGACCCGGCGCCTCGACGAGATTGCGGCCGCGCTTCGAGTCGCGCAGCTCGACGGATGGCTGTTTTACGATTTCCGCTTGAGCGATCCGCTTGCCTACCGAATCCTCCAGATTCCCGAAGCAGGTATCGCGACGCGCCGCTGGTTTCTCTACGTACCCGCGCAGGGCGCGCCGGTCGCGATCGTGTCGGCCGTTGAGCAGTATCGTCTCGACGCGCTGGGCGTTGAGAAGATCGTCTATCGATCGCACGACGCGATGCGGGCCGCTCTGCGCAAAGTGCTTGCCGGCGCGCGGCGAGTCGCGATGGACTACTCGCCGGACTGCGCGATTCCCTACGTCTCGCGCGTCGACGCCGGCACCGTGGAACTCGTGCGCGCGACCGGCGTCGAGGTCGTCTCGGCCGCCGACCTGATTCAGCACTTCGAAGCCACGCTCAGCAGTGTGCAACTCGCGAGTCATCATCGCGCCGCCGAGCGTCTCCGGCGCGTCGTCGATGAGACGTTTGAAAACCTCGCCCAGCGAATCGCCAACTCGATCCCCGCCAGCGAGCCGTGGATCCAGGACTACGTGATGTCGCGAATCGACGAGCACGGCCTGGTCGCTGCTGAGCCGCCGATCGTTGCGGTCAACGAGCACAGCGCCGATCCGCACTACGCACTTTCGCGCAGTGCCAATACGCCGATTCGGCGCGGCGACTTTATCCTGCTCGATCTCTGGGCGCGGGAACCCGGTCCCGACGGTATCTACGCCGACTTCACCTGGGTAGCGTTCGCGGGCGAGTCGGTTCCGGCGGAACACGCGCGGGTGTTTGAGATCGTCGCACGCGCGCGCGACGCAGCGGTGGACCTGGTGCAGCGTCGAGTAGCAGTAGGCGATGCCGTGAGCGGGCGCGAGGCCGACCAGGCGGCGCGCGCCGTGATCGAGGCGGCCGGCCACGGCGACGCGTTTTTGCATCGCACCGGTCATTCGATCGGTCGCGAAGTCCATGGCACTGGCGCCAATCTCGACTCGCTCGAGACGCTCGACGAGCGCGGGCTGATCGCCAACAGCTGTTTTTCGGTCGAGCCGGGAATCTATCTGCCCGGAAAATTCGGCGTGCGCAGCGAACTCGACATGACAATTGAAAATGGGCGCGCGCTAGTGAGCGGCGAGCCGCGCCAGCGGTCGATTGTCGCGCTGCTCGGCGCGCCGGCTTCCAAAGCGTGAGCGCTGCCATGATTCGCGCCGTCATATTCGACCTGGATGGAACGCTGGTCGAGACCGAACCGCTCCATTTCGCGGCGTTCAACGAGGTGCTGGCGCCGGACGGAATTGAAATCGCGCGCGACGACTACTTCACCCGGCTGATCGGCTACAACGACTACGATTGTTTCGCGACGGTGCTGCGTGAGCATGGCCGCGACGCGGACGACGAGCGAATCGCGGCGCTGATCGAGCGCAAGTCGTCGATCTACCAGGGAATAGTCGCCGCGCGCGACGTGCTCTATCCCGGCGCGGAAAAATTTGTGCGCGATTGTGCACAGCGCTTTCCGTTGATCGTCGCGACTGGAACGCTCCGCGCCGAAGCCGAGGCGATTTTGCGGCGCGCCAAGCTGCGGGACCTGTTTCTCGATATCATCGCCGCCGAAGACGCGCCGCGCGGCAAGCCCGAACCCGACGGCTTTATCCTGGCGCTCGGGCGAATCGGATTTATCCTGCGCCAGCGCGATCCCGTCATGCCCGACGAATGCCTGGTGGTCGAGGACACTCCCGCGGGCATCGAGGGGGCGCATCGCGCACACATGAAGGTGCTCGCGCTATGCCATACCGCACCGGCGGCGGAGCTTGCCGCGGCCGAGGTCGTGCGCCCGTCGATTTGCGGCCTTGACCTGGACGACGTACTGCACGCACTCAGGGGAATCTGAAGATGGCGGCAAAGCTATACCAGTTTATCGGCAGCCCGTTCTGCGCCAAGGTGCGCAAGCTGCTCGAGTTCAAGGGCGTCGAATTCGAGGCGGTCGAGGTCGACTACCTGGAGCGCAAGGAACTGCTCGTCGCGTCGGGACAGATCATGGTGCCGGCGCTCACCTTCGACGGCGGCGAGACGGTGGTCGATTCCGCGCGAATAGCGATGCGGCTGGAGGAGCTTTATCCCGAGCCGACGATCTTCCCGGCTGGATGGCGCGGAATACACCTCGCGCTGGCCGACTATATCGACAACCAGCTCGAGGAAGGCATCTACGCCGTCGCGCTCGCCGACGAACTGGCGCATTACGGCCGCCAAGGCGCCGACCGCGCCGCACTCTGGCGGCTGATTCGCGAGCGCAAGTTCGGCGCCGGCTTTGTCGATCGCACGATCGCCAACCAGGCGGCCAACTGGGAGCGTGCGCGCGCGGCGCTGGCGCCGTTCGAGGAGCAGCTTGGCTCGACGGCGTTTCTGACCGGCAGGATCGGGCTGGCGGATTTCTCGCTCTACGGGCAGCTCTACTATTTCGCGTTCACCGGCGAGCTGAAGATTCCGGCGGAGATGAAGAATCTGCGCGCGTTTTTCGATCGGATGGATCGAATCAGCTCCAAGATCGAAGACCAATAGGAAAGACTCCGAAACCTCACGCAGGTTTCGGACTTCCCGTCGGTAAAGGATGCGGCCGAAACGGCCTGTTAGAACTTCAATAGCGAAGACGCGAAGCGGCAATCGGATGTACCCTCTCTCCATGTCATTGGTGATCGGTGGCCGCCTTCGTTTCCGTGTCATTCTTGAGCGGAAGTTTCTGGAGCGAAGAATCCCGACGCGCGATCTTACGCGCGGTCTGCGCTCGGACCGAAGCGGGCACCGCAAAAGGTCCGGGATTCATTCGCTCCGCGGACTCCGTTCAGAATGACACAAGGAATGGATTGGCCCGCCACGCATGCCGCAGCGGGCCGTTGGAAGTCTCCCCGGCGAAGGGGCGAAGCGGGCGCGCGGCCACGCCGTTATCTTCGCGACACGCCTCGGCTTCGAAGAACGCGTCGGCTACTTGAGCCGTCTGCTTGTGACAAGCCAATATCAAGAAAGCGCTCGTCAAGATGAGCTAGAATTGTTGGCCGTGCCCTTGAGAAGGGAATCCAGCCATGAAGTGCCGATCTGCGCACATTATCTACCTTCTGATGGTGGGCTTGTGCTTTTGTGGGTGTCGCTACTTTCCTGAGTCGATGTTTGAGCTGGGGCCGGAGTCGCGACTGCCTAGGTGGTTCACGCTGCCGAAGGACCTGTCGCGAGCCGACGTGACGGTGCAGATGAGCTACTACATCGAACCGTGTGGATTACTGGGAAGCAGCAAGAGCCTCGGATGTGCGACATTCGAGCTTTGGGACATACGAAGGTACATGCACGGCAAGAAGCAAGCGGTCATTACAGAGCCGGACGGCATTCAGTACTTTGGACTTTTAGACATGAACGGTAAGAACCCGACCATGAGCTGGGATATCGTCTGGTATAAGAAACTAGCTGCGGTGGATGCCAACATAACAGAACAGGAGAATGTGGGAGGTAATCCGTCGTATGTAGTAGTCGATGCAGACGGAATTACTGAGGTGATTGAGCATAAACACGATGGAGACGTGTTCTATATCAACGATGACCCCGTTGTACGGGCAAAGCTCGGTCTTGTTGCCAGCCCAAAAGGTTTCCCAACCCAAAAGTGACGAATTCATGCCA
Source organism: Candidatus Acidiferrales bacterium (assembly GCA_035631915.1). Classification (GTDB taxonomy): domain Bacteria; phylum Desulfobacterota; class Binatia; order Binatales; family Binataceae; genus Binatus. The sequence goes on from DASQHV010000407.1 coordinate 5,635, forward strand.
CCAGGCCGTCGCGAATGGAGTCCGATCGCGGAATTTGGTCACAACCGCTGCGTGCCCGCTTCGCGTCCTCTCGCCCAAACTTCCTAACAGGCCGCTGCGGCCGCATCCGATTCCTTTCTTTCCTGCACCGGGTGCAGGGCTGGGCCCTGCCGAGGGTGCGGGGCGCGAGCCCCGTATACAATCGTCCGGCGACACGCCGGCGCTAGGCGAGTTCGGCGATTGCCGTTGTCAGGTAGTGGCTGAACAGCGCGCCCGTCGAATCCAGCGCGACGTCATATAGCGACCCCGTTCGCCCCGGCACGAAGGTCTGGTGCCCCTCGTCCAGCAGCGCGTACGCCACGCAGAGCATCAGCGCCGTGTACGGCCGGTCGGCCATCGGCCCGCGCACCAGCAGCCAGAACAGCACGCCGTACTCCGTGAAGTGCGCAGTTTTGCGGATGAGCGTATGCGCAACGTCGATCGACGCCGCGGTCATTCCCGGAACCAGCCATCGCAGCATCGGATCGATTGTCTTCGCGGTGTTGGAGGCCGAGAACGCGGAGGTTGAGAGCGTAAAGATAATCGCGCCCCATGCGATTACCGGAATCCACTGGCGGATCGAATAGTTCGCAGGCAACTCCGCCGCGATCGGTGCGCTGGATGCCATCGGGTGGATTAGTCCGCCGCTCGCACGAAGGCGCGGCGCGCGGAGTCAGTCGAATGCGGACGGGGCAGCTTTTTCATGATGTTCGCAAACGTGCCACACTTATCAGTGACGCGCTGATGCCAGCAAGCGGCGCGTCGCGTGCCGCCCGCAAGGAAGACTACCCGATGGACAATCTGCTTACCATCCAACGTATGCAGCCGGCGCCACCTTGCACAATTGTAATGCTCGGCGCGTCCGGCGATCTCGCCAAGCGCAAGTTGATCCCCTCGCTGTACAACCTGGTCGCATGTGGCCAGGGAATGATGCCGGCGGACAGCGCGGTGCTGGGTTTCGCTCGGCGCGAGATGGCGCTTGATGAATTTCGCAAGAGCGCGCGCGACTGGACGACGCGCTTCTCACGCCTGAAGGTTGAAGAGGCGTGCTGGTCAAGCTTCGCCGCCAACCTCGACTATCTTTCGGGACTCGACCACCCCGACGGCTTCGTCAAGCTCAAGGCGCGGCTCGAGTCGATCGAGAAGGCGCGCGGTATCCCGCCGAACCGCGTCTACTATCTGTCGATTCCGCCCGAGGCGATTCGCGACTCCGTCAAGCGGCTGGCGGAGGCGGGGCTTATCGCGAAGCCGGGCGCGCCCAACTTCACGCGCGTGGTGGTGGAGAAGCCGATTGGCCACGACCTGCAAAGCGCGCTCGAGATCAATCGCACGCTGCGCCAATACCTCGACGAGTCGCAAATTTTCCGCATCGACCATTACCTCGGCAAGGAAACGGTGCAGAACCTGCTGGTGCTGCGCTTCGCCAACACGATCTTCGAGCGCCTGTGGGGCAGCCGCAACGTCGATCACGTGCAAATCACGGTGGCCGAGGCCGAGGGCCTGGGCACGCGCGCGATGTACTACGACGGGGCGGGCGCGCTGCGCGACATGGTGCAGAACCACATCCTGCAGACGCTGGCGCTGCTCACGATGGAAGCGCCGGTGACGCTCGACGCGACGGCGATTAGGGAAGCCAAGCTCAACGTGCTGCGCTCACTGCGGCCGATAACCAGGGACCTCGCGCCGACGCATACCGTGCGCGCCCGCTACGGCGCCGGCGTCGTGGACGGCAAATCCGTCGTCAGTTACATGGACGAACAGGGTATCGCCGACAACTCGCACACCGAGACCTTCGTCGCGCTGAAGACTTATATCGACAACTGGCGATGGTCGGGGGTGCCGTTCTACATCCGCACCGGCAAGCGGATGCCGCGCCGCGCCAGCGCGATCTACGTGCAGTTCAAGGACGTGCCGCAAATCCTGTTCAATCGCAACGCCGCGATTCCCCCCAACGGGCTGGCGATTCGGATTCAACCCGACGAAGGCTTCGCGTTCGATGTGATGACCAAGCGGCCCGGTCTGGACATCGCGCTGCAACCGGTGCGGATGAACCTGAGCTACAAGAGCGCATTCGGCGACGGCGCGTCGCCGGAGGCATACGAGCGGCTGTTGCTCGACGTGATGGAGGGCGACCACACGCTGTTTCCGAGCGGCGTCTTCGTGCAGAAGTCGTGGGAATTCGTGCAGGGGATACTTGACGCGTGGGCCGAGCGTGATCGCGTGCCGATGGTCGAGTATCCGGCGAACAGCTGGGGCCCCGAAGCGGCCGAGCAGCTGATTCGCGCGGACGGCCGCGCCTGGCACGAGCCTTAGGAGGTAAGTCGATGTCCGACGATGGATGCTGTTCGGCGTCGAGTCCGCTCGTGTGCAACTTGGACGCGATCTCGGCGGCCGACCGACCGCGCTACGACGAGTTGCGCAAAATGCTCGCCGGAGCAGTGGTCGGCAAACGGGATCTACCGAACGGACTTGCGCTTCAAATCGCGACCGACCGGCTTGCACTCGCGCAACTCGCGGAGTGGATTTCTTTCGAGCGCAGATGCTGCCCGTTTTTCGATTTCAGAATCGACGTAGCGCGCGAATCAGGGCCGGTGTGGCTGAGCCTCACGGGGCGCGACGGTGTCAAAGCGTTCCTGACCGAGGTGTTTTCCGAGTCCGCGAATCCGGCGGTGGCATAGCTGCGCGCGCTCGGCTAACATTTGCCGCGGCTTGCGGGCCTCTCGCCGCATCGCAAAAAGCAGCCTGGATGTCGCCGGATACTCTTCGCCATGCGCCGCGCAACTTGGGCGCACGTCCTCGGATGATTGCCCGGAGTCTGGCCGCTAAATAACAAGCTCACGGGGACCGGGACTTGGCGGACAATCTCAAAACTAAGGTCGTCATAATCGGCGCGAACGGCACGATGGGCGCGGGCGCGGGATGCGTGTTCGCGGGCGCCGGCTACAACGTCACGATGCTGGCGCGGTCGCGCGACAAGGCGGCGGCGGGACTGGCCGTCGTGCAGGCAGACGCGCGCGCCGAGGCGATCTCCGAGCGCGTCACGCTCGGCAGTTACGACTCGGATCTGGCGCGCGCGCTCGGCGAGGCCGCAATCGTGTTCGAGTCGCTCGCGGAAGATCTGCCGCTCAAGAAACAGTTCTTCGATCTGATCGACAAGCATCGCCGCCCAGACGCGCTGGTCGCGACGGGCTCCTCGGGACTTTCAATCGCCGAGATGGCGAAGGGCCGCAGCGATTCCTTCCGCCGCAACTTTCTCGGCATCCACCTGTTCAACCCGCCCTACGTGATCGTCGGCACCGAAGTAATCCCCGGCCCTGATACTGATCCCGCCGTCGTCAAGAGCGCGGTTGCGATGCTCTCGAAGCGGCTGGGGCGCAAGGTGATCGTCACCCGGGACATGCCGGCATTCGTCGGCAACCGGGTCGGCTTCAAGGTGATGAACGAGACCGCGCAACTCGCTGGCGAGCACGGCGTCGCGTACGTCGACTACCTGATCGGCCCGCACACGGGCCGCGCTATGGCGCCGCTGGCTACTGTCGACCTGGTCGGCTGGGACGTTCACAAAGCGATCGTCGACAACGTCCACGCCAACTGCAAGGACGAGGCGCATCGATGCTTCGAGCTGCCCGCGTACATCAACAAGGGAATCAAGGAAGGATGCCTCGGCGACAAGACTCCGGAGCGTGGCGGATTCTATCGACGCGCGGGCGGCGCGGTCGCGGTGCTCGATCCGAAGACCGGTGAGCATCGCCCGTTGCAAAAGCCGGCGCCGATCGAGTTCGTCGAGAAAATGAAGTACTTCCATCGCGTGGGCCGCTACTCGGATGCGCTCGGCGTGCTGGCGGCGGCGCGTGGTGCGGACGCGGAGCTGTGCCGGCGCGTCGTGCTTGGCTACGTCAGCTACGGGCTGAACCGCGTCGGCGAAGTGGCGGCCAGTCCCGCCGATGTCGATACGATTATGTCGTTTGGATTCAACTGGGCGCCGCCGACCGCGATCGTCGATTTGCTCGGCGCGAAAAACACAGTGGCGATGCTCGAAAAAATGAAGCTCGCGGTGCCTGCGTGCGTCGAGCAAGCGGCGTCCAGCGGTGCTAAAATGTTTTCCGGCGGCGTGCTCGAGTACGGCCGCACGTTTGTTGGATGATTAAGTTGATTAAGACGACAGGTCGCATCGGATGAATTCTGCGATGAATCAAAGGAGCGCGCGATGACAAAGCCAGCGCCGGTGTTCGTCTTGGGCGGAGCGCAAACCGACTTCGCCCGCAATTGGTCGAAAGAGGGCAAACATTTCGTCGCGATGATGCGCGAGGCGACGCTCGGCGCGCTCGAGGCGACTCGGATCGAGCCGCGCGAAGTCGAGACTGCGCACGTCGGCAACTTTGCCGCCGAGCTCTACGCCAAGCAGGGCCACGTCGGCGCGTTCTTCGTCGAGATCGACCCGCAATTTTCGGGACTGCCCACCAGCCGCCACGAGGCAGCCTGCGCGTCGGGATCGATCGCAATCATCGCGGCGTCGGCGGAGATCGAGGCCGGGCGCTACGACCTGTCGTGCGTGGTCGGCGTCGAGCAGATGAAGACCGTCGATTCCACCACTGGTGGCGACTACCTGGGCACCGCGGCGTGGTACGAGCGCGAGGCCAAGGGAATCGAGTTTCCGTTCCCCAAACTTTTCGGGCGCCTGGGCGACGAGTACGACAAGCGCTACGGC
>DASQHV010000408.1:0-5638 GCA_035631915.1 Candidatus Acidiferrales bacterium
CGTTCGCCAGCGACGAGAATCGCGATCGTTACGTGCCGCAGATGCTCGCGGCGAAGAAACTTGGCGCGTGGTGCCTGACCGAGCCGAGCTCGGGCTCCGACGCGGCGGCGATGCGCACGCGGGCGACCCGCGTCGGCGACAACTACTCGATCACCGGTTCCAAGATGTTTATCACCAACGGCACGGTGGCCGACGTCTACGTCGTGATGGCGGTGACGGATGCGGCCCGCGGACGCGACGGTGTGTCGGCGTTCATTGTCGATCGCGAAACGGCCGGACTGTCGAACGGCAAGCGAATCGAAAAGCTGGGGCTGCGCGCGTCGGACACCGCCGAGGTGATTTTCGAGAACGTCACGGTGCCGGCGCGGAACCTGGTCGGCGATCTCGGCGCCGGCTATCGGCAGACGCTGAAGGTGCTGGAGGCCGGGCGAATCGGAATCGCGGGCTTTGCCGCCGGGATCGCGCGCGGGGCGTTCGAGGAAGCGCGCGCGTACGCGCTGGAGCGCGGACAGTTCGGCAAGAAGATTGCGGAGTTCCAGGCGATCCAGTGGATGTTCGCGGACATGGCGACGCGGATCGAGGCGTCGTGGGTGCTGATTTGCCGCGCCGCCGCGCTACGCGACGCGGGCAAGCCGTTTGCGCGCGAGGCCGCGATGGCGAAGCTATTCGCGTCGGAGACCGCGATGTGGTCGACGATCAAGGCGGTGCAAATCCACGGTGGCTACGGTTACGTCACCGATTTTCCCGTCGAGCGCTACATGCGTGACGCAAAGCTGTCCGAGATCGGCGAAGGCACCAGCGAAGTGCAACGCATGATCATCGCGAAGTCGCTGCTGCGCGACGGATACCTGCCGGCGTAGGCGCGGCGCTCTTATCAAGCTTCGACGAGGGATTCCCGGATGGTCGCGAGCTCGCCGGCGTCGAGTCCTATAACCTCGCGCGCGAAGCCCTCGATTCCGCCGTTCTCGTCGATCAGCTCGAACACCGGATGCAACTGCTCGGCGGCGAGCAGCGCCTTGGTGAAGACGAGGTTGCTCTCCAGGAAATCGGCGACGATGCGCTCGCGGTCAACACCGAGCATCGAGAGCAGCATCGCGGCGCCGACGCCGGTGCGGTCGCGTCCCGCGGAGCAATGGAAGAGCAGCGGGTAAACGTCGCGCTCGGCGAGCAGCTTGAAGAAGCGGCGCCAGTCGTTGCGGAAGTGCATCACCAGCGCCAGGTGCTCGCGGCCGGGCTCCTTTGAGATGCGCGTATAGCCCTTGTTGTTGAACCACTCGTCGCCCATCGGGATGTGCTCCCAGCGCAGGCCGCGCCGCCCCACCGGCTCGGGCGCGCCCAAGTGCTTGACCTCGACGCGGCTCTGCAGCGTGACGAGGGTGCGCAGGTGCAGCCGGCTGAGCGGGCTTTCGACCGGGATTTCGGCCAAGTGCGACGAGCGATAGACGCGGGCGGTGCGCACGCGGCGGCCGTCGAGGGTGGGATGTCCGCCGAGGTCGCGGAAGTTGCGCGCCGCGTACTGGCGTAGCATCGCGAAGTCGATGACGACGCGCGGATTGGAATCGGGATTTCCGCTTTTGTCTTTCTTCTTCGGCAAGCAGTTCGAAACTCTCTGAGAAATCGCGCAAAGCAATATCTTAGCGGGCAGGAAAAATCCGCGAAAGCCGACCCATCGGCCACCGCTTGCTTCGCGTCACCGCAGTGCTTAAATAGACCGCAGTCCAATTATATGTCCGAGTCCATCCAAGGTCCCACGCTTCACGGCCCGCACGGGCAAGTCTCGCGGCGCGAGCGCAAGAAGGGCCGCACCCGCGCCGACATCTACACGGCCGCGATGAATTTATTTGTTCGGCGCGGTTTCGATTCGGTTACGATTGACGACATTTGCCGCGCGGCCGACGTGGCGCGCGCGACGTTCTTTCTGCATTTCCCGGCCAAGGAAGCGCTGCTGTTCGAGTACGGCGAGCGCGCGAACGAGGAGCTGGCGGCGGCGATACGCGCGAGCCGCGGCAGTGCGACCGCAACGCTGCGGATGGCGCTCAAGCTGTTGGCGGAGCGCGCGCTGAAGCATCGCGACGTCGTGCGGCTGGTGATGAGCGAGGTTATCGCGCGGCCCCGCGTGCTGAGCGAGCACGACGAGCGCACCGCCGATTTGGTGCATCTGCTGGCCGCGATCATCAGGCGCGGACAGAGCGCCGGCGAATTTCGCAAACGGATCGAGCCGACGGTCGCGGCGCTGACAGTCTGCGCGGCGTGGTTTGCGCTGATCTACACCTGGGCGCGGCGCGACGGGAAACTCGACGTCGAAGCCGGCGTCTCCGAGACGCTGGATATCATCTTGAACGGACTCAACGAGCGAAAAGCAAAACGGTGATGAAATGAGTAGTCGGCACGCGATCGTAATCGGCGGGAGCATGGCGGGCGTGTGCGCCGCGCGGGAACTCAGCAAGTACTTCGACAAGGTGACGGTAGTCGACCGCGACGCGTATCCGGCGGGCGCGCACGAGCGGCCCGGCGTGCCGCAGAGTCGCCACGTCCATGCGCTGTTGCTGCGTGGACGGCTTGAGCTCGATCGGCTGTTTCCGGGCTTCGAGCGCATGATGCTGGAGCGCGGCGCGCTCGAAATAAACTTCGGCCGCGATTTTGCGGCGCTGCGGCCCGAGGGCTGGTCAGAGCGCCGCGTCAACTCGATTTCGACGCTGTTCGCCAGCCGCGTGCTGATCGAGTCGACGGCGCGCGAGTTGCTGCGGCGGCACCCGAACGTCGAACTGATCGAGCGCGCGGAGGCGGTCGGCTTCGAGACGTCGAGCAACGGCGCGCTGCGCGTGACCGGCGTGAAAGTGAATCCGCGCGACGCTGGTGCGCCGTACACGCTGAGCGGTGACTTGATCGTAGACGCCAGCGGCCGCGCTTCGAAGTGCCCCGCGTGGATCGAGGCGATGGGTCTCGCGATGCCGGACGAGACGGTGGTCGATTCGCACACCGGGTATGCGTCGCGATGGTACAAGGTGTTCCCGGAGCGGCGGCCGGCCGATTGGTGGTGGAAGGGAGTCTGGATCGATCCGGTCGCGGAGCGGTTCTCGTCGGCGGGGGTGCTGTTCCCGGTCGAAAACAACCGGATGATAGTGACGATGGCGGGCATCGGCGGGCACTATCCACCGAGCGACGAGGACGGTTTCACGGCGCAACTCGCGCAACTGCGCTCGCCGATCATCGCGCAGGAAGTAGCGCTCGCAGAGCCGATGTCCGGCGTTTACTCGTACCGCCAGATGGCGAACCGGTGGCGGCACTATGAGAAGTGGAACGCACGCCTGGACGGCTTCGTCGCGCTGGGTGACTGCGTGTGCGCATTCAACCCGGTGTACGGCCAGGGGATGACGTCGGGGGCGCTGTCCGCGATCATTCTGGGCGAGATGCTGGCGAAGAACGGCGCGTCGGACCCGGAGTTGCCGCGCAAATTTTTCGCCGCGCAGGCGAAATTTCAGGCAGAACCGTGGGGACTCGCGACGGGCGCCGATTTTCGCATCGCGGGCACCGACGGTGTGCGGCCGTTCATCAGCCGGCTGCTCGATCCGCTCATGCGCCGGATGTTCGAGGTGCAGAACGAAGATCCGGAAATCGCCGAGCTGCTGGGCGAAGTGATCAACATGGTCAAACCGCCGTCGGCGCTGTTCAAGCCGGCGATGCTGGCGAGAATCGGCAAGGCGTGGTCGCGCCGGTTGATCAAGGGCAAGCCGCCGGTGCGCGATCAATCGGCGATGCCGCCGCTGACGGAGTTGCCGGTCGGCGACGCGGCGGAAGCGGCGTAACTGCTAGTCAGGCGTGAATTTCCGCCTCTGTGTGCGCGAGGTACGCCTGGTAGGCGGGGCACGTCGCGAGCAGTTCGGCGTGCGTGCCTGACGCGGCGAGGGTTCCGTCGTGCAGGAAGAATACGCGGTCGCAGGCTGCGAGAACGCGCGGCCGATGCGCGACGATCAGCACGATTCGCTCGCCGGAAAGGTCGCGCAGCGTGGTCATCAAGCCTGCCTCGGATGCGGGATCGAGCGGCGCAGTCGGCTCGTCGAGGACCATGATTTCCGGGCGACGAACTAGCGCGCGCGCGATCGCGATGCGTTGCTTCTGGCCGACCGACAAGCGCGCGCCGCGCCGGCCGAGCATCGTCGCATAGCCGTCGGGCAGGCGCTCGACAAACTCGGCGACACCCGCCATCGCGGCCGCACGATGGACTTCAGCGAGGGAAGCGTGCGGGCTACCGTAGCGGATGTTCTGCTCGATCGAAGCTGAGAACAGCGACTCCTGCTGAAAGACGAAGCCGACGCGATCGCGAATCGCGGCGGGCGCGAGGGTGCGCGAATCGGCGCCGTCGAACGCGATCGAGCCCGCGGTGGGTTCGACAAAGCGCGGGATCGAGTAGATCAGCGAGGTTTTGCCGGCGCCGCTCGGACCGGCAAGAGCAACCATCTCGCCCGCTCGCAGAGCCATCGACACGTCGTGCAGCACGGTGGTCGCGCCGTAGGAAATGGCGACGCCGCGAAACTCCAGGTTCGAGATGCGTTGCGCAAGACCGTCGGCCGCGTCGTTGCCGTGCGGTTCGGCAAGGTTATCAAGCACACTGTGAACGCGGCGCAAGCCCGCAATCTGCGGTTGCAGCGCAGCCCAGGTTCCGCCGATCACCGACATCGGCGTCGAGAGCATCCCGCCGTATCCGGCCAGGAGCGTGATGTCGCCGAGTGTCATCCGTCCCAGAACGACCTGCATGAAGAGGTAGTAGACGATGTAGCCGATGAGCAGCGCCAGCAGCGGCATCAGCACCACGATCATCACGCCGAAGATCGCGAGCATCTTCAATGTCGAGCGGAAAGAGCCCCAGCTGGCGGCGTCGACGGCGGCGGTCTCGCGCTCTTCCTGGCCGAACGCCTTGATCAGCTGGACCTGGGCGACGCGCTCCTCGAAGACCGCCATCGCGTTGCTGCCGCTCTCTCGCATCGACTGGCTCTGACTGCGCAGCAGCCGGCCGAAGAGACCGCTGCCGAGTGCGACGATCGGAAGGAACAGGATTGCGCCGCCGATGAGGACCGGCTGATTGCTGAACTGCGCGCGGAGGACCAGCAGCGCCATGACGAAGATCAGCACCGACGCCGCCGGCGCCAGCACGCCGGTGTAGAAGGTGAGCGCGACGGTGGCGCTGTCGTACATGACGCGGAATACCGCGTCGCCGATTTTCTGGTCCGCGTAAAGTGCGAGCGGAGAACGCAGGAAACGATCGTAGATCGCGACGCGAATCGATTGATTGATTCGCTGCGTCAAATCGATCGTGACGCGCGTCTCCAGGTAACCGAACAGACCGTTCCACGAGCTGCTGCCGTCATTCGCCTCGTTGGCCGTGCTGCCGGCCTGATCGAGACCTCCGCTATCGACACGCGTACTCAGTTCTTCGGCCCGATCGCCAACCATCCCGATCGCGAGGACCGCCACGAAGAGGAAAATCGAAACGGCGGCGAGAATCGCGGCAGGATGAGTGCCGGCAATCGGGATCAAAATCGCGGCGGGAAGGCCAGTCAGCGGATGGCCGTCGATTACGTTGTCGATGACAATCTTCAGCGGCCATGGCGTCATCAAAAACAGAACCATCGAGACCGCC
>DASQHV010000409.1:0-4108 GCA_035631915.1 Candidatus Acidiferrales bacterium
GCTCGCGATCGGCGCTTCGGCTGCGCTGCTGCACTATCTCCGCGAGACCCAGCGGGCATCGCTCGATCACGTCGAGCGCCCCGCGTTTTACGACCGCCCGGACGGGCTGGTGCTGGATGCTACCACAGTGCGAAATCTCGAATTAGTCGAGCCTCTATTCGCCGGCGAATCGAAGGATTCCACGTTGCTCGCCGTTCTGGATCGCACGTGTACCGGGATGGGCGGGCGCATGCTTCGCCGCCGCCTTCTGGCTCCCTCCGTCGACGCCGCCGAAATTGAGGCTCGCCTGGACGCGGTCGCGGAGCTGCATGCCGCCACCATTCTGCGGGCCGAAATGGCCAAGGATCTTTCCGCGATCCTGGATCTGGAGCGGTTGCTGTCGCGCATCGGCCTCGCAAGCGCCGGTCCTCGCGACGTTATGGCCCTGGCGCGATCCCTCGCGGTCGTGCCGTCCCTCAAGAAGCGGCTCGGGAATGCCCGCGCCGCGCGGCTTCGCGACATCGACCAGCGCCTGGATGAGGTCGCCGAGGTTCGGGATCGTATTCTCGCCGCGCTCGCCGACGAACCGCCGGTGAATCTTTCGGATGCCGGTGCGATTCGCGATGGCTTCGATCCGCGCCTGGACGAGCTGCGCGACATCTCCCGCAACAGCAAGACCTATCTCGCGCAGATCGAGCAGCGCGAGCGCGCGCGAACCGGCATCGCGTCGCTCAAAATTCGCTTCAACAACGTCTTTGGATATTACATAGAGATCTCCAAAGCGAACCAGCATCTGGCGCCGCCCGACTACGAACGAAAGCAGACCCTGGTCAACGCCGAGCGGTTCACCACGCCGGAGCTAAAAGAATTGGAGAGCAAGATTCTGGAAGCCGAGGAGAAGATCCTTGCGCTCGAACGCGAGCTGTTCGAACAGCTTCGAATGCTCATCGTCGCCGAGGCTTCCCGGATCAAAGCGACGGCCGCGGCGATCGCCGAGCTGGATGTGACCACCGCGCTCGCGGAAGTGGCCGCGGAGAATCGCTACGCGCGCCCGGCTTTTTCCACCTCCGGCGAAATGCGCGTCGTCGCCGGCCGGCACCCGGTGATCGAAAAACTGGCGGAAAAAGACGCCCAGCGATTCATCCCCAACGATCTGTACTTTCATCCGGAGACCGAATTCATCGCCGTCATTACCGGGCCGAACATGGGCGGCAAGTCGACGTATCTGCGCCAGGCCGCGCTGCTCGTCATCCTCGCGCAGGCCGGGTCGTTCGTCCCCGCGGATGCCGCGCTCCTTCCGATCGTCGATCGCGTGTTCACGCGGATCGGCGCGGCCGACAACCTGGCGCGCGGCCGCTCGACGTTCATGGTTGAGATGACGGAGACCGCCGTCATCCTGAATACCGCGACGTCCCGCAGCCTGATCATCCTCGACCAAATCGGGCGCGGCACTTCTACTTATGACGGACTTGCGCTCGCGTGGGCCGTGGTTGAGCACATTCACCGCCACATCCGCGCCAAGACGCTGTTCGCCACGCACTATCACGAGCTCACCGAGCTGGCGCAGCAGCTTGAGGGAGTCCGAAATTTGCACGTCTCGGTGAAGGAATCCGGCGACCAGATTCTGTTTCTGCGGCGCGTCGAACCCGGCGCGGCGGATCGCAGCTATGGCATCGAGGTCGCGCGGCTGGCCGCTCTTCCGATGAGCGTCATCGAACGCGCGCGGCAAATCCTGGCGACCCACGAATCCGCCGAGCACACCGTCACCGAAGAACTGGCGGGCGCCGCGCCCGGGGCCATGCAGATCCAGCTTTTCGAGCCGGTCAACGGCCAGATCGCCGCACGCATCCGCGGGCTCAAGCTGGACGAATTGCGGCCCATCGAAGCGCTGCAACTACTCGCCGAATTGCAGAAGGATCTTTCGTGATCGTCGCGGGAGTCATGAGCGGCACTTCGCTCGACGGGATCGACGTCGCGATTGTCGACATCCGCGCGTCGCGCGGCGGACTCGCGATCCGCCCTCTCGCGTTTCGCTCCATGCCGTATCCGAAGCCCATACGCGAGGCGCTGCTGGGCGTCTCCAACGCGATGACGCACACGGCGACGATTTCGCGCCTGAATTTTCTGCTGGGCGAGCTGTACGCCGAGGCGATCCGCAAGACGGCTTGGCGCCGCAAGCTCGACCTGATCGGCATGCACGGGCAGACCATCTTTCACGAGGGCGCGCCCGTCGAGTATCTCAACCGGCGGCTGGCCAGCACGCTTCAAATTGGGGAAGCGGCCGTGGTCGCCGAGCGCACAGGCGTACGGACGATTTCGAATTTTCGCGAGCGCGATATCGCCGCGGGAGGCCAGGGAGCGCCGCTGGTGCCGCTCGCCGATTACCTCCTGCTCCGCAGCCGCCGTATGGGGCGCATCGCCCTGAACATCGGCGGCATCGCGAACATCACCGCGATTCCGGCGGGCGCCGCGCTCGAAAACGTGGTCGCCTTCGATACCGGGCCGGGAAACATGGTGATCGACGCCCTGGTTCGGCACATGACCGAAGGCGGTCGGCAGTACGATCGCAACGGCGCCATCGCGCGCCGCGCCGCCGTCCATGAACGCCTTCTCGATTCGATGATGAGCGATCCGTATATCGCAAGGAAGCCGCCCAAGACGACGGGCCGCGAGCATTTCGGCGGCGAGTTCGTGAACGGCCTCGTCGCCACCGGGATCGCGCTTCCCGACTTGATCGCAACGGCCACCGAATTCACGGCGCGTTCGATCGCGTGCGGCATCCTCGCAACCACCCTGCAAGACGCGGAAGTGATTGTCTCCGGCGGCGGCGTGCGCAACCGGCAGATCATGCGACGCCTGCGGGAGCTGCTGCCCCATCACAAAGTCGCGACAAGCGCCGACTATGGCATCGATCCCGACGCGAAGGAAGCGATCGCGTTTGCCGTGCTGGCATATCAAGCCGCGCGCGGCAGGCCGTGCAATCTTCCGTCGGCCACCGGCGCGAGCCGCGCCCTGGTCCTCGGCAAGTCCTCGCCCGCGGCGTAGGTCAGCTCGACTGCCGCTGCTCATTTTCGTGCGCCTGCTGATCGAGCTGGCGCGTGCGCTGCGCCGGATCTTTCGAAAGGATCTGATTGTCGAGATCTTGAGGCAGCGGAGGCTGCGGCTTCTTGTTCAGGTCGTCCAGGATTTGACGGATAAGCTTCTTCATGCCTCATTCATCGCACGCAGCTTTGAAAGACGAGCGCCACCGAAACGCCAGGTTGTTCAAAACGCGGAAGAAAGAGGGCTCGCGAAATGCGTCACTGCACGGTTTTGCGCGCTAGGCGTCGTGACTATTATCCAGCCGCTGATTCAACGCATCGAAACGCCGGCCGATGGCGTCGAAATGCCGATCGATAACTCGAAACTTCGTGTGAAAGAAAACCGCGACCAGCCCAAACAGCCCAGCGTTGAACAACATCGGAACTGCGATGGCGATATAGAACTGTTCGTTCGTCATATCTATTGCAGCGTATTGATGGACCCCACGCGCTTGGCTTCGTACGCCGCGATCGCCGCTTCCTGCTGCAGCATGTAGCCCAGCTCATCGACCCCGTTGAGCAGGCATTGCTTGGCGAAGCTGTCGATGGGAAACTCGACCGTGCGGCCGCCGGGCAGCGTGACGGTCTGCGAGGCCAGATCGATCTTGAGCACCAAGCCCGGCCAGTGCAGCAATTCCGCGTGGATGTCGGCCGGAACGATCACCGGCAGCAGGCCGTTCTTCAGCGAGTTGCCGCGGAAAATGTCCGCGAACGAAGTGCTGATCACCGCCCGGATGCCGAACTGTAGCAGCGCCCAGGGAGCGTGCTCGCGCGAGCTGCCGCAGCCGAAGTTATCGCCCGCGACCAGAATCTGCGCGCCGGTCGCGCCGGGCTGGTTGAGCGGGAAGTCCGGCTTGGGCGACCCGTCGGCGTTGTAGCGCCAATCGAAAAACAGAGCGTTTCCGAGGCCCTCCGTCGACGTGGTCTTCAGGTAGCGCGCGGGAATGATCTGATCCGTATCGATGTTGTCGATCGGAATGACGACGGTCTTGCTTTCGATGGTTTCGATCTTCATATAGTCTCGATCTTCATGACGTATTCCTCTACCG
>DASQHV010000410.1:0-8478 GCA_035631915.1 Candidatus Acidiferrales bacterium
GCGACAAAGTTCTTATCGTCCATAATTCACATCCTGCAAGGTACGCGATTCGGATCGCCAATTGTTATAGTGGACCGTCGCGAAAAAATAAAACTCTCCGATCGCCTCAGGCCGCACGCATCCGCGCTCAGCGAGGTTCGCCGGAGTCGGGGTCGAGAAACAGCGGCCGCGTGTGACGGCGCCCGCTGAAGTCGAACATGTTGCTCAGCGGGCCGGCGATTGCGTCGAAGGAGCCGCCGCCGATTCTGCCGAGCGACCAATTGTCCTCGACGAAGCGCGTGATCGAGGTCTGGTCGGTGATCGTATGGTCAACGAAATTGCGCCTGGCGTAGGGCGAAATGACCAGTAACGGCAATCGCGGCCCGTAACCGCATCGCGACTCCGCGGCGCCGAGCGACGGATCGCCCGATCCGCAGATGCCGGTGCCGCTCAGCGCGTCGAGCACCGACGTCGAGCCGTTGAAGATCGGACTCATCTGATGATCGTAAACACCGTCGCTGTCATCGAAGGCGATTATGATCGCCATGCTCTTCCACTGCCGCGTCTTCTCCAGAGCGTTGATCGTTTGAGCCAGGAAGACCTGCTCGTCCAGCGGATCCGAGATTCCACCCGGACGACCGGTCTGATAGCGCACCGCCTTGACGTAGCTTACCGCGGGCAGATTGCCGGCCCTGGCGGCGACGAGAAGATCGTCGACGTCGTACTCGTGATTCGCCTGGCCGGAATGCCCTATCTCGGAAACACTGGAGGGCCGAATGTGTGTGAGGTTGCTGGTCTGAGGATAGTACTGAAACGGCGTGTACTGGCCGTTGTAGTCGTTGATGACCATGCCAGATTGCGGGTTGGTATGACTGCGGTTACATCCGGTGGTGCCGTTGGGATTGACCGTCTCGAGGTTGAAGCCGCCCTCGAAGGAACCCCAGCTTATCCCTTTCGCGTTCAGCAGATCGCCGAGGTTCGTCCCGGACATCTGAACTGTCTGCGCGGCGCTTGCAAAGCATACGTCGCCGGTCGGCTGCGCATTGGCGACGAGAGTGCCATCAAGGACGATCTGCGAGTTGGGCGGAGTGGCGATAGCACCGTTGGTCTGTCCCGAGACCAGGTTGATATGGCCCAGCAGCGTGCTGCCGAAAGTGGTGCCATAGGAGTTGTCGCTCATCGCGAAGTGCTGGGCGTAGTTCCACAGCGCGGTGACTGTGTTGCCGTCGAAGTAGCCCATCACGAATCCGCTGCCATGACCGTAGTCGGGGCATCCGGCAGGAACCTTGGTAAAAGTGACGAATTGATCCATCAGACCCAGGTCGAACTCCAGCTGCGCGGTCATATAGTTGTTGTCGCCGTCGCAGGTGACGGCTTGCGTGCGGTCGTAGCGGAACGGGTTGACGCCATTGGGATTGAAGTTGAGCAGTGTTGGGGTCAGTCCGTTTACTGACGGAGTGTCTCGATTGGGAACGAACGGAGGCTCGCCTGGAGGATTGGCGGCGACGGGATAGGTCCCGAAGTAGTGATCGAAGGTCTCGTTCTCCTGAAAGATAATCACCAGATGCTTAATCGGCGTCGTGGTCGGAAAATGATCCGCTTCGTCGGCGCCGGCGCGCGTGACCATCAGGCTCGCGACAAGTCCGATCGCCGTCGCAATCGCGCACAGCCACCTGGTTATCGCTCTACGCATTCGCGCTCCTTCACGATCCCACAGCTATCGCGGGACAATAAATTCCTTCCGGCTGCCGCATCCACCACGCGCCGGTGGCTTTTTTTTCTTCGGGAGTGGAATAGCGATAGTCGTAGAGCAGGGCTCGCACGTACGCCGGAGGCTTATCAGGAAACGGATTGCTGCCTAGCAACGCCGTCACCTGCGGCGAGTTTTCCAGCAACCGCTGCAAGAACTGCGAAAACCACGGATTTTCCCTCGCCGTCCCCAGCGCGGCAAACCACATCTGCCAATCAAGCCGCGGCTGGTGCGGAGCGTTCCAGAGCGGGCGCCGCATGACGTCGCCCGGTTTGTACTTGAAGCCGTATTCGCGCCAGTGAACGCCGTCATCCGAGCCCTCGACGACAATTTCCGGCAACGTGGTCGTCATCACTGCGAACAGACCGTAAGTGTTGACGATACGCAACGGCGCGATTTCTGTGGTGACCCATCGGCCCAACGTAGAGATTCGACTGTTGAGGATCGCATTAAGCTGTACGAGGCTGGTGAACACAATCAACATCGCTACTGCTCCGACGGCAAAGGAAACGATTTTTCGAGGCGTGATAGTCCGCACGTGCTGTTGGACAAACCGAGTCAATCGGACCGGAAGAATGCGGCGCAGTGCGGCGTCGTCGAACAACGCCAGGCACAAGGCCATCGTCAGGAGATTGAAGAAAGCGTAGTTGCCGGTGAGAAGGATCACCACCTGCAGCAGCATGGTGCCGAATGCCGCGACAAACCTCAGCCGTCGCGGGCAGAAGATCAGGAACGGCAGCGCCAGTTCAATCGCAAGGGTCGCAACTGTTGATGCCGTGAGGACAGCCCGCGGCAAGTGATGGACGTACCAGGCCAGCGGCGTCGGCAACGGCGCGGTCTGGAAGTAGTAGGAGAGCGCGGAGAGATTGGCCCAGGTGGGATCGCCGCTCAGGAGCTTGACCGCGCCCGAGAGAAACATGAGGCGGAACAGGAGCCATCGCAGCAGCCAGATGCCGGGCTTGGTCGCCATAGTGAGAAGCAAAGTGAGGAATCCGGTTTCGAGCAGAAGCAGATCCCACTGATAGCCCATGAAAATCTGACCGGCGTAAAAGAGCGAGAGATAGAGCACGTAGAGAAGGAACGAACTGAGTCGCGGCATCACGTCGAAAATCAGGAGCAGTGACAGCGTCGCCCCCAACCAGCATACGGCCTGAATCGAAGAGTCGCTTTGGCCGAGGTGGAAGACCATCGGAAACCGCCAGTACCCCTCTGAGCCGAGCTGGCTCCGGATGGCGCCGGCGAATTCGGATAGCGGCAGGATGCCGTGGCTGCCGATCAGTCCCAGCGCCTGCACGCCGAACGAAACGAAGGCGGCAAGGTAGATGAGTCCCATCGCGCGCAGGAACAGCCATGAGACCAGATCGAAGCGCGGCGGTTCATAGTCGCGCCCCCATAACGACAGACTCGGGCGGTAGAACGCGGAACGATGCGTGGCGACAAGGCTGTACAAGCGGTCGGCGATTGCCGCAAAAGCGGGAAGACGCCGATACAGCGTCAGCCCGAATCCTTTGCCGCTTGCATGGCTCAAAGTGAGAAGGACGGCTTCCGCACCGCTCGCGATCTTCCCATCGACAGATACGTATTGGACCGCACGTTTGAAGGAGGCCAGGGGAATTTCCGGAAATTGTGCCGCGACGTCCTGGTAGGGCGCGTAGTTGACGCGCTCGCCGGTAAGCCTCTGCCAGTAGCGCATCCAGTAGATGCAGAACTGGCAATCGCCGTCGTAGATCAGAAGCGGCTTGTCGCGCCTCGCGCTGGTCGTTTGCATCACGCCAGATTATGCCTGAAGAGAGGAACGAGATCGCGGAGGCGCGCCGCCGGATTGTACAATCGTCCGCTCAGAGAGATAAGATTCGAGCGATGGTCCACAGATCCATCCCAAGCTGAGGTGACGCGATGGACAAGGCGACGTTCCACACGGAGATCGATCGGATCGTGGCTGAGCATCGGCTCGATCAGCATCCATACGTCAAATTGGTACGCGAGGGACGCGCGACGCGCGCGCAACTCAAGGGCTACCCGATCCAGCACTACGAAATGACGGTGCGCGATTCCGCGCCGATCTCGGCGGTCTCCTACCTGAAAATGTACGACATCGACAAGAAGGTCGCGCGCGGTTCTGCGAAAGGCTTTGCCGAAGAGGCGCTTGGACTCTACAGCCATTCCGCCGGCCACACGGAACTGCTGTTCGAACTGTGGGAGGGCGGGCTGGGCCTGCCGCGCGAGCAACTCATCAACTCGATCGGATCGGAAGAGGCGCGAGTGTTCAATGCCTGCATGCATCGCATCGTGCACCTCAAGCCGCACTTTGTCGGCGCGATCGGCCTATGCGAGGAAATCGAGGTCCCTGCCTACTTGATGATCCAGCAGGGACTTGAGCAGCACTACGGCGTCAGTCCCGTGCATACGCGCTTCCTGGCGGTGCACTACGAAGCCGACAAGCAGCACGGCGAGGGCGGTCATAGGATGATCGATCGCTTCGTCACCGGCAGCGGGCGCGAAGAAGAGTTCCTAGCCGAGGCGCGCACGCTAACACGATTTTTCTGGAAGGGCTTCGATGCGATGCTTGCCGGATGAGAGGCTCACTCGGCGCTAGTATCGGCCGCCCAGCTTGCGGTGATCCCAGCTCGTTACTTTCGTGGGCGTCACTTTGAGGATGACGCGTTTGGTGGAGACCGCCGCGGGAATCTCGACGCTAGCGGTGGCGTCGCCCGCGCTGCCGCGAATCGCGCGCATCATCTCGACCACCCTCGCAGGGTCGCTGATAATCTCGCACTCGCCGCGGATCATGATGCCCTGCAACTCGCTGTAGTTCCGTCCCCGCTCGACCATCACGGCGACCTTGGGATTGCGCCGGATGTTCACCACCTTCTGCGCCTTGCCGTACGACGACATCAGGATCGCGCCGTCGCGCGCGATGAAGTTCATCGCGACGAGATGCGGGAATCCGTCCTTGCCGATCGTGGCAAGTGCGACTTTTTTCGCGTCGCGCAGAAATTCCGACTGCTCTTGCGGAGTGAGTTGGATCTGATCGCGCCGGTTCATCGTGTCCTCTATCGCTATGCGGGGCCGGAGCGGAGCACGCCGCTGTTTTCGAGTTCTCGCACGCGCGCGGAAGAGTATCCGAGATATTCGGTCAGCACTTTCTCGTTGTGCTCGCCCAGCATCGGCGCTTCGAGCTCAAGCCGCTGCGGGAATTGCGAGAACCGCAGCGCGAATCCGGGCACGTCGAAGTCGCCCAGGATTCTGTCGCGCACGGTGCGCACGGTGCCGCGCTGGCGCAGATGCGGATGCTCGACCGCCTCGGCCACCGACAATATCGGCGCATGGGGCACGCGAAATTCCTTCATCGCGGCCATCGAGGCTTGGTCGCTGGGCATCGACTGCAGCCAGCCTTCCACGAGCCGGACCAGCTCGCCCAGGTTGGCCAGCCGGTTTTCCGGCTTGAAGCGCACGTCATCGGCCAGCTCCGGCCGGCCCATCGCACGGCAGAGTCCCGCGAACTGATGCTCCAGCGGCGCGATGATGATCAGGTAGTGACTCTTCGCTTTGAAGATTCCGGCCGGCACTGCGTACCACGAGTGCAGGCCCGAGCGCGTCGGCTGAATCTCGCCCTTGCTGAGGCTAAACGTCTCGACCGCCGCCTCGTGATAGTGGAAGTAGGTGTCGAGCAGTGAGATGTCGAGGTATTGCCCGATGCCGGTGCGCTCGCGATAGAGCAGGGCGGCGCAAATCGCGGCCATCGCATGCGCGCCGGTGCTGACGTCGCCGATTGCCGACATGATCACGTACGGTGCGCCGTTCGGCTCGCCGCCCATCGAGGCGATCCCCGCATACGCCGCGCCGAGGTAGTCGAATCCCGGCTCGTGCGCGAGCGGGCCGCTCTGGCCGAATGCGGAGATCGAGCACATCACGACTTTTGGATTGAGCCGCTTCACGCTTTCGTAGTCGAAACCCAAGCGGCCGATCGTTCCGGGCGCGAAGTTCTCGACCACGACGTCGGCGTCGCGAACGAGGTCGGCGACGATCGCGCGGCCATCGCCGGTCTTCATATCGATGCAGAGACCTTTCTTGCCGCGATTGTGCTGGACGAAGTAGCCGCTGCGCGCATTCTTCAGGAACGGCGCTCCGCGCGAAGGATCGCCCGCCGGCGCCAGCTCGACCTTGATCACGTCGGCGCCCATCTCCGCCATCATCAGCGTGCAGGTCGGCCCGGCGACGATTTGCGTGAAGTCGACAACCTTGTAGCCGTCGAGAATATGCGTGGGAATCCTGGGGCTCATGTTCGCCTCCGACGCCACCGCGTGGTTGGGTTCGCGCACCTTCTCTATAGATCGAACGCGCGACTCGCGCCTAGCGCGG
Source organism: Candidatus Acidiferrales bacterium (assembly GCA_035631915.1). Taxonomy (GTDB): domain Bacteria; phylum Desulfobacterota; class Binatia; order Binatales; family Binataceae; genus Binatus. The sequence goes on from DASQHV010000410.1 coordinate 6,092, forward strand.
GCGTCTGACCAATCCGGATTGCTACGGATTGTTGAAAACCAGGTATCGAGAATTCCCAAAATCGTTCACGAACAGGTGGCCACTGTTCACAAATATGCCGAACGGAAAGCTCAACGACTGCGCCGACGTGGCGCCGCCGGCGTTGTCGCCGCTGTGGGTGAAATCGGCTTGGCCTAGCACCACCGTTGCGGTCGGTTGATTCGAGGTAGGGAACGGGCTGTAAACGAGCACCCGGTTGTTCCTGGAATCGGCGACGAACAATCTCGCGCCATCCGAAGTCACGGCGCCCGGCTCATTCAGGCTCTGCGCAGTTGGGGGTTGCGGGTTGTCGGCGGTAACAAAATCGGGTTGGCCGACTACCACATCGGCTGCAGCACCATTCGTGGTCGGGATGCTGTTCCAAATCAGGACCCGGTTGTTGAAGAAATCTGCGACCACGAGACGAGTTCCATCGGTCCAGAGTCCTTCGGGCTCGTCCAGTCCGGTCTGGCTCGTGGCCGGGTCGGAACTCGTGAAATCCGATTGCCCAACGACTACGTCTGCGTTTGCACCGTTGGACTTTGGGATTTTGTTCCAAATCATGATGCGGCTGTTGTTGCGGTCCGCCACGAAGAGCTTGCCTTTCGCGGCGGCGACCCCGGCCTCCGGGAGATCCAGCCCCGATTGAGTGGTTGTCTCAGCGTGCGAGGTAAAGTTTGGCTGCCCAACCACCACGTTTGCCGCCGCGCCGGTTTTGCTCGGAAGCTTGTTCCAGATGAGTACGCGGCTGTTGTCAAAATCGGCGACGAACAGCTTCTTGCCGTCGCTCGCGATCCCGACCGGAAACCTAAGCGACGTGGCGCTCGTCCCGCCGGTGTTGCTCGTGAAGTTCGGCTGGCCGAGGACGAAACTGGCCGGCGCTCCGTTCGTGGTTGGCATCTTCTTGAATCCCAGCACACGGGCGTTGTCGCTGTCGGCGGCGTAGAGCTTCTTGCCCACCATGATGAGAGTGCCCTCAGGCGCGCAAAAGTCGCTCGCTGAGGGATTGCCACCCTGATCGCACTCATTGCTCGTGAAGTCCGGTTGCCCGATTACAAGGTTCGCGGCGGCGAAGTTGGTAAGCGCTTCCGCTTGGCTATCCTCCGCGGCCAGCCGCGTCGCTGTAGACACTGTGAAGAGCGCGAGAGAACCAAGCAGAAGTAGCGGGATCGTTGAGCGAGTGTTGAGCATTGTTTTCTCCAGACCGGGATATTGCATTCGACCGGTTGCGCACTCTCGCACGGCGATGCCTGAGACGTCCATAGTGATTCGCGGACTCCGCGCGGCCTGCGTGAAATCCAGCGATCCGCACAATGCTGGATCAGAAGTGCTATGAGGTAACGCTCAGCCTGCGAAGCGCGGCTCGGGTTTGCCGCGCACGCCCAGTCCCGTGATTGCGAACAGGCTGCCGCCGTCAGGGCCGGGCTCCATGTTGAGGGTCTTCTCGCCAATCGAGGTCGCGTACATAACGTCGAGCCGGTCGCCGCCGAACATCACGCTGGTCACGATCGGCACCGGCACCTCGACGGTGCGGGCGATCGACCCATCGGGCTTGAAGCAGACGATCTTTCCGCCGCCCGCGATCGCAGACCACAGATTTCCGTCGGCGTCGACCGTGGCGCCATCGGGGACTCCGCCGAGTCCCCTGATCGCTGCGAACTGGCGCTTGTTGGAAACAGTGCCGGCTGCGAGATCGTAGTCGTAAGCGGAGATCGTCCGGCTCACGCTGTCGGCGCAGTAGAAGGTGCGATTGTCGGGACTGAAGCACGGCCCGTTGGTGCATCCGATTGCCGGTTCAAGCGTCGTGCACTTCAGCGCCGCGTCGAGACTGAATATCGATCCGAGCGGCTTGGCGAACTTCGAGTCGAGGGTGCCCGCGATGAACCTGCCACGCGCGTCGGTTTTGCCGTCGTTGAAGGTCGTTCCCGGCTTCGCGACCGGCGCGCCAACCGGCTTGGCCTCGCCGGAAGCGAAATCGAACAGGTAGAAGCCGTCGGCGAGTGCGAGCACGGCGCCGCCTTTTGCACGCAACGCGAGTGAGCCGATCGGCGTGGGCGTCTTCCACGATTTGACCGCGCCGGATTTTGGATCGAGCCGATAGATTGCCGGTGCGGCGCCGTCGATCCAGTAAAGCGCGCTCTCGGCGACATCCCACACGGGACCTTCGCCGAGCTTGTTTTTGATCCCGCCGATTTTTTCGATTGCGATCGCCATGATCGGTCACCCTCATTTCATCTCCAGGCTTGCGGAGCGGACCGCTTCGTTTCCGGTGTAGCCAAGTTCACGCTTGAACTTCAAGCGCTTCGGTCGATGATGGACAGTCCGGCCAAGTCGATCCTACAATCCCGCCCGACGACCTCAAGGAGGAC